>JACCTM010000439.1 GCA_013812385.1 Geodermatophilaceae bacterium
GGTCATCATCTGCCCATAGCACCCAGCTGTAACCAATGCCGTGCCGGGAAAGTCCCGGGGCGGAGTACACAACGAAGGGATCACCACGCATGGCGACAACCGAGGAAATCCAGTCCGGCCTTGCCGAGATCCTCGAAGAGGTAGCCGGAATACTGCCGGCTGATGCCACTCCCGAGAAATCCTTCACCGAGGACCTCGATGTCGACTCGCTGTCGATGGTCGAGATCGCGACGGCCGTTGAGGACAAGTTCGGTGTTGCCATCCCCGACGACGAACTGGCCAATATCCGCACCGTCGGTGATGCTGCGTCCTTCATCGAGAAGAACCAGAGCTGACCTGACGTGTCGGACATCGTCGTCACCGGGCTCGGCGCGACGACTCCCTTGGGGGGAGACGTCGCGTCGAGCTGGGCGGCGCTGCTCGAAGGACGTTCTGGCATCGGCCTGCTCACCGAGGACTGGGCCGCTCAGATGCCGGCCCGCGTCATCGGCCGGCTGGCCGTGGAGCCCAGCAAGCACATCGATCGGGTCCGGGCCAGGCGCCTGGATCGTTGTCAGCAAGTCGCCCTGATCGCCGCGAGGGAAGCGTGGGCTGATGCGGGTAGTCCCGAGGTCGATCCAGAACGCCTGGCGGTCGTGGTCGGGACTGGAGTCGGCGGTGCACTGACGATGCTGGCCCAGGACGACGTTCTGGAAGAGACGGGGCCGAGCAGGGTGTCCCCGCTGACCATCCCGATGCTGATGCCGAACGGATCCGCAGCGACGATCGGACTCGAATTACACGCGCGGGCCGGAGTGCATACGCCGGTGAGTGCCTGTGCGGCGGGCTCGGAGGGCATCGCCATGGGGATGGACATCATCCGGGCCGGCCGGGCCGACGTCGTGGTCGCTGGTGGTGCCGAGGCGTGCATCCATCCGTTGCCGATGGCCGGATTCTCCCGGATGCGCGCGCTGTCCACCCGAAACGACGATCCGGAGCAAGCCTCGCGGCCCTTCGACAAGGGCCGGGACGGCTTCGTGCTCGGTGAGGGTGCCGGTCTGGTCGTTCTCGAGCGGGCCGAGTTCGCGCGCGCACGGGGGGCGCGGATTTATGCGGTGCTGGCGGGCGCGGGCGTCAGCAACGATTCCTTCGACATGGTTCAGCCACATCCGGAGGGCTGCTACGCCGCGTTGGCGATTCGACTGGCCCTGCGCAATGCCGGCATTGATGCCGCCGAGATCGGCCACGTCAACGCACACGCGACGGCCACGCCCGTGGGAGACCTCACCGAGGCCGGTGCCATTCTCAGTGCGATCGGCGACGGCGCCGCCGTGGCCGCGACCAAGTCGATGACCGGGCACATGCTCGGCGCCAGCGGGGCGGTCGAGGCCATCTTCACGATCCTCGCGTTACGTGACCAGATCGTCCCCGGCACACAGAACGCCACCGATCTCGACGATGACCCGCGTGTACAGGCACTGGACATCGTGCGTGGGGCTCCGCGCAAGGCCACCTTGCGAGCGGCCGTGAACGACTCGTTCGGATTCGGTGGGCACAACGTGGCCCTCGTCTTCACCGCCGCATGAGCGGACGGCGAGATCGGACGAGAACTGTATTAGCGCCGAACCAGCGGCGCCCGGCCCGCCGCGCCAGCGGCGCATCTAGACAAGCATGGAGACAGTCGTGACTGCACTGGCTCAGGTACCTGACCTCGAGTCGCGAGACCCTCGTGACCCCTCGTTGCGTCTGGAGAACCTCTTCGACCCCGGCTCACTGCGCGAATTGGCCCGTCGCGACGACAGCGGCGTGTTCGCCGCGCGCGGCACGATCGACGGCGCAGCCGTAGTGGCCTACTGCACCGATGCCACGAAGATGGGCGGGGCGATGGGCTCGGAGGGCTGCCGGCACATCGTCGATGCCATCGACAGCGCGGTCCGCCAGCGCGTACCGGTGATTGCCATCTGGCATTCCGGCGGTGCTCGGCTGGCCGAAGGCGTGGAGGCCCTGGACGCGGTGGGACTCGTCTTCGCCGCCATGGTTCGCGCCTCGGGGAGGGTTCCGCAGATCTCGGTCGTCCTGGGCCCCGCCGCCGGTGGCGCGGCTTACGGCCCCGCACTGACCGACCTGGTCATCATGGGGCCGGCCGGGCGGGTGTTCGTCACTGGACCGGACGTCGTGCGCAGCGTGACCGGCGAGGACGTCGACATGGAGCGGCTCGGCGGCCCCGACACCCACGGTCGCCGCAGCGGCGTCGTCCATGTGACTGTCGACTCCGAGGCCGAGGCACTACAAGCTGCCCGTACGGCGACCGCCCTGTTGGCCATCCAGGGCAGTTTCGACATCAGCGCGGCCGTACGCGAGAACGAGGTCGACCCGGCAACGTTGATGCCCGACTCACCGCAACGCGCCTACGACGTCAAGCCGATCATCGCAGCCCTGCTCGATGAACCGCCGCTGGAGTTGCACACTCGGTGGGCGCCGAACGTGGTCACCGCACTCGGTCGCCTGGCCGGCCGCAGCGTTGGGGTCGTCGCCAACAATCCAATTCGCCTCGGGGGCTGCCTCAACTCCGAATCTGCCGAGAAGGCAGCGCGTTTCGTCCGGATGTGCGATGCCTTCGGGCTGCCGCTGGTCGTCCTGGTCGACGTTCCCGGCTATCTGCCCGGCGTGGGTCAGGAGTGGGACGGCGTCGTACGCCGGGGGGCAAAGCTGTTGCACGCCTTCGCCGAGGCGGTGGTCCCACGGGTGACCCTGGTGACCCGCAAGTCCTATGGGGGGGCCTACATCGCGATGAATGCCCGTTCCCTGGGTGCCACGGCCGTCTTCGCTTGGCCGGGGGCCGAGGTTGCGGTCATGGGCGCGAAGGCAGCCGTCGGGATTCTGCACCGGAAGAAGCTGGCAGCTGCCGCGCTGGAGGACCGCGAGGCCCTGCATGAGCACCTGGCCAAGGAGCATGAGCGGATTGCCGGTGGAGTCAACCGCGCTCTTCAACTCGGGGTGGTCGACGCCGTCGTCCAGCCGGCCGACACCCGGCGTCGACTGATCGAAGCGCTTGCCGCTGCGCCGGCCGGGAGAGGAGCCCACGGCAACATCCCGCTCTGAGTTGGCCGGATCGCGGCCGGTTCGCTACACAACCGCCGCTTTGGCGCTAGCTGACCTGGTGCAGCCAGGCGCCCGGAGATCGATCGCCGGCATGCCGGTAGTGCTCGAGGTCGGCATCCCACGCCGACCCGAGCACCGTCTCGATGCCGTGGACGAAGTCCTCGCGTGAGGTCGCGGTGCCCAGGAGTTGGCGCAGCTGTTGCTCGCCGA
>JACCTM010000478.1 GCA_013812385.1 Geodermatophilaceae bacterium
GAGATCGCGGCTGGTCGTGCCGTGGTGGTCGTGGACGACCGCGACCGGGAGAACGAGGGCGACCTGATCTTCGCTGCCGAACTTGCCACTCCGGAACTGCTGGCCTTCACCATCCGGCACACCTCCGGTGTGGTCTGCGTCCCGATGACCGGGGAGGACTGCGACCGGTTGGAACTGCCGCCGATGTATCACACCAACCAAGATCGCAAGCAGACCGCGTACACCGTCTCGGTCGATGCACTGGACTCGACCACCGGGATCTCAGCCGCGGAACGCGCCGCCACCATCCGGGCGCTGGCCTCACCGAAGACCGAGGCCGCCGACCTCACCCGTCCGGGCCACGTGTTCCCGCTGCGTGCGGTCGAAGGTGGTGTTCTGCGCCGACCAGGGCATACCGAGGCTGCCGTCGACCTGGCCCGGCTCGCCGGCCTGCACCCAGCCGGGGCCGTCTGCGAGATCGTCAACGACGACGGCTCGATGGCCCGGCTTCCGGAGCTCTCGGCCTTTTGCGCCGAGCATGGATTGGTCCTGATCAGCATCGCGGACCTGATCGCGCATCGCCGGCGCAGTGAACGACAGGTCGAGCGGGTGGCCGAGGCGCGGATGCCGACGAGGTACGGCGAATTCCAAGCCGTCGGCTATCGCGCGGCCTACGACGATCGGGACCACATCGCGCTGGTCCGCGGCGACATCGGCGACGGCGAGTCGGTGCTGCTGCGCGTGCACTCGGAGTGTCTGACCGGTGATGTGTTCGGTTCGATGCGCTGCGACTGCGGCAAACAGCTCGATGCGGCGCTACAAGCCGTTGCCGCGGAAGGCCGAGGCATCGTCCTCTACATGCGCGGACACGAGGGTCGCGGCATCGGACTGCTGCACAAACTGCAGGCCTACCAACTCCAGGAGGCCGGCGCCGACACCGTGGATGCCAACCTCGCCCTCGGGCTGCCTGCCGATGCCCGCGATTACGGCACCGGCGCGCAGATCC
This sequence comes from Geodermatophilaceae bacterium, assembly GCA_013812385.1. Taxonomy (GTDB): domain Bacteria; phylum Actinomycetota; class Actinomycetes; order Mycobacteriales; family Geodermatophilaceae; genus JACCQS01. The sequence goes on from JACCTM010000478.1 coordinate 986, forward strand.
TCGTCGATCTCGGCGTGCGCTCCATGCGGCTGCTGTCTAACAACCCGGCCAAGCGGGCCGGGCTGGAAGGCTACGGACTGAGCGTCGTCGGACTGGTCAGCCTGCCCACGGCGCACAACCCGGAGAATCTCGACTACCTGACGACGAAGCGGGATCGGATGGGACACTTGATCGACAACCTGCCCCCGACGGAAGAGAAGGCATGAGCGGTCAAGGCCGCCCGCAGGTTGCGCCCTCCGGGCCGACCGATGCCGCCACGCTGCGGTTGGCCATCGTGGCCACGACCTGGCACTCCGAAATCACGGACGTCCTGGTGGAACGGGCCCTTGCCTGCGCCGCCGACTTCGGCGTTCTGGATGCGACGGTGCTTCGGGCCAGTGGTGCCATCGAACTGCCGGTACTGGCCCAAGAACTCGCCCGTACGCACGACGCGGTGGTTGCTCTCGGCGCAGTGATCCGAGGCGGAACTCCGCATTTCGAGTACGTCTGCGAGGCCGTCACCTACGGACTGACCCGGGTCGCGTTGGACGAACGTACGCCGGTCGGCAACGGGGTGCTGACCTGTGACACCGTCGAGCAGGCGCGCGAACGTTGTGGCGGGCCCGGCAGCACTGAGGACAAGGGCGCCCAGGCGACGGCCGCAGCCCTGCACACCGCATTGGCCCTCGCAAAGTTACGCAACCAGGAGAGTCCGTGACCCAGGCGCAGCCACGGAAGTCCTTCGATGCCCTCTTCGCCGAGTTGCGGGCCAAGGCCGACGCTGCCGACCCTGCCTCCGGCACGGTCTCCGCGCTGTCCAAGGGGGTGCACGCGGTGGGGAAGAAGGTGCTCGAGGAGGCCGGCGAAGCATGGATGGCCGCGGAGCACGAGTCCGCGGAGCGTGCCGCGCAGGAGATCTCCCAGTTGCTGTACTGGACACAGGTTCTCATCCTGGCGCGGGGACTGGACCTGGACGACGTTTACGCTCATCTCTGAATGACGCACCCGTGGAAGAAGCACGTCAGTTCTCCGCCACGAGCTTTCGCACCCGAGGAGGTCGCATGCTGCGCGTAGCCGTACCCAACAAGGGAATGCTCGCCGAGCCGGCCGCACTCATGCTGCGGGAGTCCGGGTATCGCCAACGCGGCTCGACTTCCGAACTCGCGATCCTCGACCCGGACAACGACGTCGAGTTCTTCTACCTGCGTCCGCGCGACGTGGCCGTGTACGTCGGGTCAGGAACGGTCGACGTGGGCATCACGGGCCGAGACATGCTCCTCGATGCCCAGGCCGAGGCCGACGAACTGCTCGCGCTGGACTTCGGGCACTCGACGTTTCGCTTCGCCGCACCAGCCGACGGCCCGTCCACGATCGCGGAGCTGGCCGGCCTGCGGGTGGCCACGGCCTATCCCGGGCTGTTGGCGAAATACCTTGCCGAACTCGGGGTTGCCGCCGA
>JACCTM010000494.1 GCA_013812385.1 Geodermatophilaceae bacterium
CTCGTCCTGGAGCGTGCGGACAACGCGCACATCGCCTTCGGTGCCGGGATCCACTTCTGCATCGGTGCGCCGCTTGCCCGGGTCGAGCTGCAGGCCTCCTTCGGTGCGCTGCTGGCCGGTACGGCGGTGCTCGAGTTGGCCGGTGAACCGGTACGTCGCCCCGAGTTCGTTCTCCGTGGCCTGGCCGAGCTCCCGGTCACCCTCACCCCATCCGAGTGAAGGACGCCCTGTATCCATAGGTTCGATACAAGGCGTCCTTCACTCAACATTCAATGGGGTCACATGGCCAATCTCGGCGAGCCGTACCCGGAGATCGAGCCGTACGACTCGGGGCTGTTGGCGGTCGGCGACGGCCACGAGATCTATTGGGAAACGAGCGGCAATCCCGACGGCAAGCCGGCGGTGTTCCTGCACGGGGGCCCCGGCGGTGGCTCCAAGCCGGACAACCGACGGCTCTTCGACCCGGCCCGGTATTGCATCGTCGTGTTCGATCAGCGCGGCTGCGGGCGCAGCCGACCCCACGCGAGCCAGCCCGGCGCGGACCTGCGCGCGAACACGACCTGGCATCTGGTCGCCGACATCGAGGCCCTGCGCGAGCACCTGAGGATCGCGCGCTGGCTGCTGCTCGGCGGTTCGTGGGGCTCGACCCTGGCACTGGCCTACGCCGAGACCCATGCGGACCGGGTCACCGAACTGATCCTGCGCGGTGTCTTCACCCTGCGCCGGCATGAGCTCGATTGGTTCTACCAGGGTGGTGCCGCCGCGATCTTCCCCGAGCGCTGGCAGGGTTTCCTCGCTCCGGTCGCGCCGGAGGATCGCGACGATCTGATGAGCGCCTATCACCGGCTGCTCAATGACCCCGACCCAGCAGTGCATGGTCCAGCGGCCGTTGCGTGGAGCCTCTGGGAGGCCTCGACAGTGACCCTGATCGAGGATCCTGACCTGCTCGAGGCCTACGAGGACCCGGCGTTCTCCCTTGCCTTCGCCCGCATTGAGAACCACTTCTTCGTCAACAAAGGATGGCTACAAGAGGGCCAGCTGATCGCCAACGCCAGTGTGTTGCACGATATCCCAGGCATCATCGTGCAGGGCCGCTACGACATGTGCACCCCCCCGATCACCGCCTGGGACCTGCACCAGGCATGGCCCACTGCAGAGTTACTGATGGTCCCGGCGACCGGACATTCGGCCACCGAACCGGGCAACACCCGCTGCCTGGTCCTTGCCACCGACGAGTTCGCCGACCGGTCGTCCGAATCGGGCTGACCGGGCAGTACGTACAGACCAGCACTGTTGTCATCGGAACTGACCCGGGTTATGGGGCGTTGGGCGCCGATAACCCCATGCAGTTCCGATGATTAACTCGGAGTTGGCTGGGCCTAGATGACCTCTGGGCTCCGGCCGGTATCACTGACCATCGCCTTGCCTGAGGAAGCCCACCCCTGCATCCCGTCGGCTACGTTGACCGCCCCGATGCCCTGCGCGCGGAGGAATTCGGCCACCCGCGCAGATCGGCTTCCGCTGCGGCAGATCACGTACAACGGATCGCCCTCGGGGATGTCGCTCAGTCGCCCGGTCACCGCTCCGATCGGGATGTGCGCGGCTGTCTCGATGTGCCCGGCCGCCCATTCGCCAGGCTCGCGTACGTCGAGAACCACGGCGTCGGCGGGCAACGCGGACGCGGGCTGTTCCGAAAGGTCTGGGTGCGACATCCCACGATCCTCACACGTTGCGTGCCAGCCCGCCCAGGGGCGGCGTGTCTGCGCTGGTGTCAGGATGGACATCATGACGAGCTACGACCTGGTGGTGCTCGGTGCCGGCGCCGCAGGCCTCGGAGCAGCCGCCGGCGCCCGGGCAATCGGCAAGTCGGTCGCCCTCGTCGAGCTGGACAAGCCGGGCGGTGAATGTACGTACTCCGGCTGCATTCCGAGCAAGACCCTGATCGAGAGCGCCAGACGGGTTCGGGAAGCGCGCAACGGCGCCGCGTACGGATTCCGATCGAACGTCGAGGTCGACTTCCCGGCCGTGATGTCCAGAGTGCGTGCGGTGGTCTCCGCTGTTGCCCAAGACGAATCGCCGGACCGGTTGCGGCGTCAGGGCATCGACCTCTGGCCGGGGCGCGCGCGGTTACTCGGCGGTGGAAGGGTCAGCGTCGGAAACAGTACCGTGCAGGCCGAACGCATCATCGTGGCCACCGGCGCACAGCCGCGGATTCCGCAGGTGCCCGGTCTCGCTGAAGTGGACTATCTGACCAACAAGACGCTCTTCGAGCTGACCGAGTTACCGCCGCGACTGCTCGTACTGGGCGGTGGCGTAACCGGTTGCGAACTCGCTCAAGCCTTTGCCCGGCTGGGCAGCGAGGTCATCTTGATCGACAGCATGCCCCGCGTGCTGGCCGACGAGGAGCCCGAGGCCAGCACGGTCGTCGGTCAGGCACTGGAGGCCAGCGGAGTCCGACTGATCGTGGGCCGCAAGGTTTCTCGGGTTGATAGCGGACCCGTCGTCGTGCTCGACGGCGGGACCACAGTCGCCGGCTCACACCTGCTGATCGCGGTGGGACGAATCCCGCAGACCAGCGATCTCGGGTTGGACACCGTCGGTGTCGAACTCGGCGAGGCCGGCATCGTCAAGGTCGACGAGCACCTGTCCACCACCGCGGAGGGTGTCTTCGCCGCCGGTGATTGCGCCTCGCCGCTGCAGCTGACCCACGTGGGGTACGAGCAGGGTCGGCTGGCCGCGCACAACGCCTTCGCCCCGCACAACCGGCCGGGGCTGCTGGGCGGACGCCGGGAATGGGATCCGAGTGCCATCCCGCGCGTGACCTTCACCGATCCAGAGGTCGCCCACGTCGGCCTCACCGAGACGCAAGCCTTTGCGGCGTACGGAGATACCGCCCAGGTGGGCTTCGTCAGTGATGCCCTCTCCGATCGTGCTCGGTGCGCCGGCCGTACCGAAGGGTTCGTCAAGCTGATCGCCGCCCCACCAAAGGTGTTGCGCAGCAAGCTGTTGGTCAAGCTCGTCGGGATGACGGCCGTCGGCCCGGTTGCGGGCGAGCTCATCACTCAGGGAACGCTGGCCATGCGTGCCGGAGTCCTGGTGGGCCGGATCGCGCAGAGCGTGCACGCGTACCCGACCTGGTCGATGTCGGTCCGGATCGGGGCGGCACAGTTCTTCGGCGGGTACGGCGGCCAGAGCGCTCGACCGGCCAAGAAGAACGCCGATGGCTGACCCGCAGGCTCCCGGTCCGGTATCGGTGCAGAATGTGACCGGCCCGCACAGTGGTCCTCATGGTACGGCGGACCCGGCTGAACCGATGGGGTCAGAGCCGCCTCAGTCCGAACTGACGGCATCCGGGCCGACGGCATCCGGGCCGACGGCATCCGGGCTGACGGCGTCCGGGGCCGACGGTCCTCGAGAGCCGCAGTGGCGGGTGGCGTCCTCGGCGATCGGACTGTGGACGGTGCAGGAGATCATCGGTGCGTTGTTCCTGCTCATCCCGGCCATGGCCGCGTCGTTGTTCGTTCCCGATGCGGCCCCCCGCTGGCTGGTCGTGACCTCGGACATCCTCCCGTGGGCGTTGGCCGCGTTCTTCCTCGCCGAGGTTGTGGTGCTGCCGCGCTACAAGTACGCCGTACACCGGTGGGAGGTCACCCCCGATGGCATCTACACCCTCACCGGGTGGCTGTCCCGGACCTGGATCCTGGTGCCGATCAGTCGGATCCAGACCGTCGACGTCACTCGCGGCCCGCTGCAGCGGATGTTCGGCCTGGCCACCGTGTCGGTACGTACCGCGTCGGCACAGGGCAGCGTCGAGATAGAGCAGCTCGAGGCGTACACCGCGGCCCAGGTCGCCGACGACCTGTCCAAGCGGGCAAACCTCTACGACGACGATGCAACCTGAGCCGAACCGGCCGATCGAAGTCGACCCGAACCAGCCGACTCAGGGTGGCCCCGAGTCGAATGATTCGACTCAGGGACGCCCTGATTCGGGGGAGGGTGACGTTGCGGTAGCCGGCGTCGAGGGTGAGCCGGGGCCGGCGCGTACCTCGCCCAAGGTCATCGCCATCCATGCGCTCACCATCCGTGGCCTGCGCGAAGCCATTCCCGGACTGGTCGCCGCCTTCGCCTGGCTCCAGGTGAGCGGAGGGGTGCGCTCGTTCGGAATCGTCGGCATCCTGCTGGCCGCGGCCGCCGCGCTCGTGGGCCTGGCCGCGTTGAGCTGGTACCGCTTCACCTATCAGGTCGCGAACCGGCAGCTGATCATCAGCCAAGGCATCTTCTCGCGGCGGGTCCGCACCATCCCGGTGGACCGGATCCGCGCCATCGACAGCCAGGTCAATCCGCTGCACCGCGTCCTCGGACTCGCCCGGCTCAAGATCGAAGCAGCCGCAGCGGGAACCGGCAACGAAGAGGCTGAGATCGATGGCCTGCCGACCGAGACAGCCGCGGTCTTACGAGGAGACCTCCTCCGGGCCCGTCGACGCCCGGCGGCATCGGCGGCCAGCAGCGCAACTGGTGCGGACCGCGACGGATCTCGTACGACCGAAGCTGGCCCCCGACCAGCTGGCGGCTTTGATGCGCACCGCCGGAGCGACGGGCACCCGGACGAGGCCGGTACGGAGCTGCTCGACGAGCCGCTCGAGGAGGTCGAGTACTCCCGATCGCGACTGTCCTGGCTGCTATACGCCCCACTGGTCGGCAGTTATCTGGCGATTCCGCTGGCCGGCCTCGTATTCCTCTCCCAGTTCGTGGACGACCTGCCGGACTCTTGGTTCTCCTGGGCCAACGTCGACCCGAGCACCTTTTCGGCTGCTGACTTCGTGCTGGCCGGTCTGGGGTTGGTCGGCCTGTTGGCCATCGGTGCGGTGATCGGCGCGGTATTCCTCAACTGGCGGTTCCTGTTGGTAAAGCGCGGGGAACTGATGGTCAGCGAGCGGGGCCTGCTCACTCGACGCACCGTCTCGGTGGAGATCCCGCGGATCCGCGGTTACACCCTCAGCGAAGGTCTGGGGATGCGGCTGGTGCGCGCGGCCCGGCTCACCGCGCTGATCACCGGAGTGAGCACTGCCAACAGCCGCAGTCAGCTGCTGCCGCTGGGCCCACGGCGCGAGGCGGTCGACGTGGCAGAGCGCGCCGTACGACGTTTTGACTCTCCGTTGCGGCGGCATCCGCCGGCAGCGTTGCGGCGCAGGCTCGTACGCGCGGTCCTTCCCGGGGCTGCGGTCCTCGTTACCGGCCTGATCCTTGGCGTCGTTGCAGTGATCATCGTCGGCGTGGCACTCACCATCCTGGGAATCCCGCTGGGCATCGACCGCTACCGCTCACTCGGGCATGGCTCCGACGGTGAGTCCTTTGCCGTACGGTCGGGTTCCCTGGTCCGGCAGACGACGGTGATGCAACGTCGGGCCGTGGTCGGTTGGAAGGTTCAACAGAGCCTTTTTCAGAAGCGCGCCGGCGTGTCCACGGTCACCGCCCTTGTGGGCGCGGGCACCGGGGCGTACTCCGCGCTCGACGCGGACAGCGCCGATGCCCTGAATCTCGCGGCCAGCAACGGCGGCCGATGGGCGCGCGAACTCCGGCCCCAGCCCGAAGCCCACCGATAGGGACTTTCTCCGGAGAATGTGCCATCAGACTGCGCCCTGACCGCACGTTATCCGGAGAACGTCCCGCAGATCTGCGCGCCACTGCTCAACTCGTCCGCGGCGGCGACCTGGGGAAACACCGACGACGGCGTCGAATTCGGCCTGCGCTCCATCTTGGCCGGAATCGGCGTGCAGGTCTGCGCCTCAGCCCCCGCACACCTGCACCAGGGCCAGTACCGCGGCGAAGCGGGCCCACCGCCCGGCAAGCCCAGCCAGCAGGAAGACCGGCAGCCCAACCCGAAGCGTCCCCGCAACCACGCTGACCAGGGCGAACGGCGGCACACCGAGGCAAGCGCTGGTGCCGACAAGCACCGCTGACAGGCGGGGTCGCTCCCGGACCCGCTCCTCCCAGCGACTCAGCCTGGCCGCAATCCGGGTCTTTCTTGCGGCGACCCGGGTCCGTCTGGCGGAGCCGGAGCCGTCAGGCACACCGGTCGGTGCCACGCGGTGCCATCGCGTCGCAGTGAGCACCCCCCGACCGCCGAGGTAGAAGAAGGCCTTGCCGGCGAGCTGACCCGCGGCGGCAATGCCGGCCAGTGCGACCAACTCCCAGGCACTGCGAGGTTGGCCGAGCAGGACCACGCCGCCGAGATAGATCTCGAGGTTCACGACCGGGACCAAGGCGGACACGAACGCCACCGCGAGCAGCGTCAGAGCACCGCCCATCGGGGCGCCTCGCGATGCTCGCTCACGCCGGATGTCCCTCGCAGCGCTCACCGCGAAAGCCCAGGACTCGTACCACCCGGGTCAGGCAAGCCGACTTCACGGCGAGAAGGACGAGGGCCACGCCGAGCGCGATGACCGGCGACCCGAGCCAGACGCACAGCAGGGCCGGTACGGCGGAATTGACCAGCTTGGCCGGCGGCCACCAGTTGAGCAGCCACACGACCCGGTCCACCCGGCCGAAATAGTTCGGCCCGGCAACCGGCCAGCGGAGGAAGGCCAGTGAGAGCACCGTGTCCACGAGCATGAACTCGACGAGGTACACAGCGAGGGCGACGGCGAACTCGCTGTGGTCGGCCACGAAGCCGAGATACACGACGGCCACGCAGAGCCGGTCGGCGCAGATGTCCGCGACCGCGCCGGTCAGTGTCTCCTCGTCCCGCCGTCGGGCGATCCATCCGTCGGCGACGTCGCCGATCCAGTACGCCGCCAACGCGCACCCGAGCAGCCAGCCGCTGGAGCCGGCAATAGCTGCCATCCCCACACCAACACAGAGCAGGGTCCTGATCAGCGTGACGACAGTGGCCAGGGTCAGCAGTCGGTCGATCCCGTGGTTGGCGCACCCCGCCGGGCACTGCTCAGAACTCGGCCGACCCATCGCGTGCGCAACGATGATCTCCGCAGTCCCATCGGCACTCGTCGCCAGCACGTCGTGGAGGGTCTGACGGCGAGACATAAGGTGCGACATCAAGCGGCTGCGCGCAGTTCTGCTGGGTCGATGCTGGGCCGCAGCCACAGCAGGGACACCGCGGTGACCAGGAGCGTCACAGCTACCGTGCCGCCCACAAGCACGCCCAGCCGGGCCCAAGGCACCGGAATGGCCGTAACTTGTTCGCTGAGTAGCTGCCCGGTCCGGCTGTACTCGTAGTCGACGAACGTCGTACCGAACAAGCCTCGGGCCGCGAACAGGCCAGCGGCGGCGGCCAACAACGCGCTGGGCAGAAGCGGGAGCAGCACCTCTGCGAGCACTGCCCGGCGCAGAACGCCGACCGGCGTACCCGCCGCGAACAATGCGGCCAGCGCCCGGCGACGGGCGACGATTCCTTCGGCAGCGACGACCAGCAGACCCAGCGAGGCCACCACCACAGCCACGACGATCACCAGGTCGACGAGATCGAGGGTGTCGGCGTAGAAGGGATCGCTTGGCTCGGTGCTGGCCAGGGTGAACGCACGTACGCCCTGCGCACCGGCGCCGACCAGCACAGTCAGCAGCAAGGCGGCGAAGGCCCGGCTGGCCGCGTACGGATCGGCCGCCAGTCGTCTGGCTGCGATCAGCACAGCGGGGCGGCGGGCACGTGGGGCGACGAAGCTGCCGATTCCCGCTGCCAGTGCAGCGTTGCCGAGGACGAGCCCGGCGGAGGTGATCAATAACAGAGCCAATGCGGCGAATGCTGGTATGGCAGAGGTGCCCAGATCCAGATTGAGAGTCCGTACGACCGTGGTCATCAGGGCAAGGGCGAGGACCCCGGCCCCGAACAGAATCGCCGGCAGCAACCGTGGTGGCCGCGAGCTCTGGTGCCGGGTCACCCCGAACGGGCTGATCGCGACCCGCCGCAACGCCAACCGGGTGAAGGCAGCAGCCGCGAGCGGGATCACGAAGATGAGCGCCGCGATCGTCCACAGTGGAGGAAGAACGTCGGTAGGGAGTGCGAGCACTGGGCCGGTGACTGGTTGATAACCGATGCCGGCAAAGGCTCCAGGTGCGCTCGATGGGACTTCGGTGAATACCGCATAGGTTTCGACGGACGTCCATCCGAGCAGGACTCGCCCGAGAAGATAGAGCCCCAGCCCAGTGACCGCGCCGATTCCAGCGGCGATTCCGGTCTCACCGCAGGCCACCCGGATGACGTCTCGGGGCGTACCCCCGGCGAGCCTGATGGCGGCAAGCCGTCGGTCGCGCGCGGGCGCGCCGATCCGAGCGCACTGCCCGACGAAGGCGAGGATCGGGATGCACAGCAGGACCAGCGCAGTAACCACGCCTTGGTGCAGCCCCGGTTCCTCCAGGACGCGAGTGCTGTACGGGCCGTCCTCCGGACCGATGCTGATCACCGTGGCCGCGCTGAGCAACGCCAGCGTTCCCACTGCCGACCCGACTGCGGTGAGGACGATGCGTACGACATCGGACCGGCCACCCTTGACTGCCAGCCACGACGCGGCCGGCCAGGACAACCTGCCGCCGCTCATCTGTGGATCCGATGCTGACCCACCGACGTGGTCGGGCGGCCCGCATCCTCAGCATCGCCGTCGACCATCCCGTCGCGAATCACGATCTCTCGATCCGCGTAGGCCGCGACCTTGGCGTCATGGGTCACCAGCAGGACTGTCGTACCGCCGTCCCGGGCTACCCGCATGAGCTGGCCGAGGACCTGTTCACCCGCCAGGCTGTCCAGCGCGCCGGTGGGCTCGTCGGCGAAGAGCACCTCGGGCTCGGTGACCATGGCCCGGGCGACGGCCACCCGCTGCGCCTGACCGCCCGACATCTGCGGCGGACGCTGCTTGGCCAGATCCGCGACGCCGAATCGGTCCAGCCACGAGCGGGCTGCGGTCATCGCCTCGCGGCGCCGTACGCCGGACAAGAGCAACGGCAGCGCGACGTTCTCCTGCGCGGTCAATTCCGGTACGACCTGGCCGAACTGGAACAACACTCCGAACTCCCGGCGGCGAAGTGCCGAGCGTCTCGCCTCGCTCTCGGTGTCGATCCTTGCACCGCCGAAGCGGACCTCACCCGCATCCGGACTGAGGATGCCGGCCAGGCACAGCAACAGCGTCGACTTCCCCGAGCCGGAGGGACCGGTGATCGCCAGGACATCACCACGGGCCGCGCTCAGCGACACCCCGCGCAGGGCCGGCGAGTTGCCGTACGACTTGACGAGTGACCGCGCCGCGAGCACCGCACCCGTCGTCGAATCGGAGGGGGACTGGGATGTCGTGGTCGTCATGGACGAATCTCCTTGGCCAGCTGGGTGACGCGCTGCAGGGTGGCGTCGATCCAGCGCAGGTCGGCGTCGAGATGGTTGAGCGCGTAGTCGGCAGCGACGACCCGCAACAGGTCGGCGCCCGGATCGGACTTGACTCTGGTGTGCTCGCGCATCCGGGCCAGGTGTGCTTCGCGTTGGCGGCGCAGGAAGTCCGCGGCCGCCCCGTCGTCGGCGACCAGAAGGGCCAGGATCACCTTCATCGAGAGCAGGTTCGCGACGTACTCGGAGGGCACTTCGACCTGGGACAACCACCGCTGGAGTTCCGCGCGGCCCTGGGCCGTGACCGTGAAGATGGTGCGGTCGGGACCACCTACTCGCTCGGTCGCCCCGGCGACAACGAGTCCGTCCCGGAGCAGCCGATCCAGCGTCGCGTAGATCTGCGCAGCGGCGAGGGGTTTCGCGGCCGGGAAGCGCCGCTGATACTGCCGTCGCAAGTCATAGCCGTGCCGCTCACCCTCCGCGAGCAACCCCAGCAACGCATGACCGGCGGACATGGGCCCACTATGCACTGAGTTACTAGTTTCGGCTAGACGGCTCGCTGAATTTCCCTGCACTGATGGGGTTCGTAGCTTCGATCAAGGCTTCGAACTCGGCAAGGCGCTGCTCGAGCGGCCGATCGGTGCGGTTCGCCCGGGCTGCGGTAGGCGGCACCCTGCCGTGCGGTGGACCGGTCTGAAGCGCGGTAGGCGGCACCCTGCCTGACCCGCTCGGGCATCGTTTGCGCCGTCGGTCAGCCGAGCAGGCCGCCGGCACGAACCAGCCCTCCCGCGGCCGCCGGGAAATCCTTGGCGAGCAGGCCGGCGGCGGCGAGGACGTAGCGAGAGTCGCGCCGGACCTCGGCATCGAGCAGGACGCTACGGGCTCCGCCACGGTCGCCCAGGACGATCGCGATCAGGGCGTCCCGCTCGGCCGGACTGGCATGCCGGATCGCTCCACCGGACAGGACCACGGTGCTCGCCGAACGGGCCGAGGCACCAGTTGTGCCGGTGACTCCGTACGCCGTTTCGGCCCGTACGTGCCGGCGCAGGGCGATCATGACCGCGAGGCCGGCCATCCGGAGTTCGTTCGCCCGGTCCGCTTCGGAGGCCGGCGGCCCGGAGACCTCCCGCCGCGCCGCCACCCAGCCGGCCAGGGAAGCGCGCTCGGATTGGGTCAGCAGGCGCTCGTCGACGGCGGCGGCAAGCAATGCCTCAGCGCTCCAGCGCAGGCCGAGGTCGCCCTCGACGGTACGGCGATGACTCGGTACGCCGACCGCCTCCCTGCCCAACATGGCCTGCTCGGCATCCGGCGAGAGCACGCAGTAGACATCGGTAGTGGCGCCGCCGACGTCGATGACCACCACGCTGCCCGCGCTCTGGCCATGCGAGGCCGCCGCGTCGGTAGGCGTGCGCAGCCCTTCGGCGAGCACGGCCACGCCATCGAGCACCGCGTCCGGTGTCACCGCCCGCACCAGCCCGGCGAAGCCAGGGTCAGCGGACAGGCCCTTGCCGCCGATGACATGGTCGAGAAACACTCCCCGGATCGCGGCCCTCGCCGGTTCGGGATCGAGCTCACCGATGTCGGGCAGGACATTGGCGGTGGCCACCACGGTGACCCCGCAACGCTCGAGCTGAGCGCAGACTTCTCGGCGCACATGCGCATTGCCGGCGACAACCACCGGCACCGCCATCCCGGCCGAAGCCAGCGCGGCAGAGTTGTGCAGCAGCACACTTGACTCCCCGCCGTCGGTCCCACCCACCAGCAACACCACGTCTGGCGCCGCCTCGAGGAGCGCGGCCAGTCCAGCGGCGTCGAGTCGACCGGCCGAGACGTGCACGACCCGGGCACCTGCCGACAGGGCCGCCCGATGCCCGGCCTCCGAGCTGATCTCGCGCTCGTAGCCGACGACGGCCAGCCGCAGGCCGCCACCGGCGCTGGAACAGATCAACAGCAGCGGGTCGCGCGCGACACCGGCCAGTTCCCGGCGTACCGCAGCGAGGCCGACCATCACGTCGGACTCGATCGTGGTCCGGTGATCTGCGGTGCCCAAAATCGCCCCCGTGTCCAGGTCGACGGCCACGCCTTTGGTGTACGTCGAGCCGATGTCCACGCACAGCGCGACCGGCCCAGACACGAGCCAGAACGTACGCCGTGCTCCGCAGGCCCGCGGGCATGTCAGGGTGCCAGCACGGACATGCCAGAGTGTCGGCATTCCACGACTCGACTGTGAGCTGATGCATGAGCATTCTCGGAACCCGTGTGGTCCGTACCGAGGACCCGCTGTTCCTCACCAAGGGGGCGACCTACACCGACGACCTCGTCGACGAGCGGCTGAGCGGGGCACTGCACGCCACCTTCGTCCGGTCCCAGGTGGCGCACGGCCGGGTGCTGGCGGTCGACACCGCGGAGGCGGCGCGGGCACCCGGTGTCGTTGCCGTGATCACCGCGGCTGATCTGGTCGACCTCGAACCGCTGCGGGGTTACTCCTTCGTACCCAAAACGATGGTGCGGCCATGGCTGGCCGGGGAGACGGTGCGGTTCGTCGGCGACCCGGTCGCCGTCGTGCTGACCGAGCAGCGCTACCAGGGCGAGGACGCCGCCGAACTGGTCGCCGTGGACATCGAGC
>JACCTM010000021.1 GCA_013812385.1 Geodermatophilaceae bacterium
AGCAGGATGTGCGGGACCTTGCGCCCGTTCACGATGGTGCCGTTGGTCGAACCGAGATCGACGACGTTGGCCGCACCGTTGGCCAGTTGTACGTCAACATGCCGCCGTGAGACACCTGTGTCGGGAAGCCGGATCGAAGCCTCGGTCCCACGGCCGATGATGTTGCTTCCTTCACGCAGTTCGTGACGGGTGTTCGGCCCGTCGACGACCAGCGCATGCGACACCGGGACCGCTGACCGAGTAGGCGGGGAGGCCCCGACCGGGCCCCGGCCCGGCACCGGCGGCATGCCGACCCGAGGGGGAGCGGACCGCGCAGCGGCGGCGGCGGGTAGCGGGGGCACGGGCGGAAGCCCACCGGCAGGGCCGCGTGGTGGGGCGGCACCGGCGGCCTGCCTCCCGTCGCGTGCCGACGGAGCCGGAAATGCAGCTGACCCGGGATCGGCGTCCACTCGGCTGTCGACGTGGAAGACACCGGTCGGCAGGTCGTCGTCGCGGGCCAGGCTGACCTGGATCTTTCCGAAGGTCGACCAGCCCTCCGCGTCGACGTGCTCGTGCACCATCTCGGCCATGGTGGCGCTGAGTTCGGCTTCCCATTCGGACAGGTAGGCATGGTCGACCGGCCCCAGTCGTACGACATAGCGGTTGGGCACCATCACCCGCCCCTCGCCGACGACCATCTTCTGCTCGGTCGCCTCCCGCTCGAGCGCCTTGGCGATCTCGGCCGGGTGCACCTTGCCTTTGAACACGCGCGCAAAAGCCACGCCGACCAGGCCTTCGAGCCTTCGCTCGAAGCGCTGCAGCACGCCCACGTATCCCTCCGGCTTCCTCCGACGCACGATGGTATCGGGGGAGGTGTTGGGTCTTTGTGTTTCAGCCCATTCTGCGTACGGGCTCGCTCACCGGCGGCCATGTTCGTGGCGGGGCTGGCGCCCGAACACTCGCTGTTAGGCTGGGCGACCGCTGGGGCAAGTGGCGGAATGGCAGACGCGCACGGTTCAGGTCCGTGTGTCCGAAAGGACGTGGGGGTTCAACTCCCCCCTTGCCCACCCGAGTCGCGCCGCCTGCTGCAGCCGCATCCGGCCGAACGCAGCCTGGACGTGTTGGCCGGGCCGAGCCTCAGAGCTGCCGATGCATGATGTGCAGCCCGACGAAACCATGGACCGGGTGCTGAAAGGCTTCGGGCACCGTGGCCAGCACCTCGAAACCCAGTGACCGCCACAGCCTGACGGCCGCGACATTCGTCTCCACGACGGCGTTGAACTGCATGGCGCGGTAACCGGCCGACCGCGCCCAGGCCAGGGCATCCTGTCCGAGAGCCCGGCCCACGCCTGCGCCGCCACACCGCGGGTCGACCATGAAACTGGCGGTGGCCACATGAGCGCCGGGACCGCCGTGGTTGGGGTGCATCTTCGCCGTACCCTGCACGCTGCCCTCGTCGTCGACCGCCACGACCGTACGACCCGGCGGCGCCAGCATCCAGAGGTCGCGTGCCTCGTCCTCGGTGGGGTCGGGGTCGTAGCTGTAGGTCTGGCCAGCCGCGACGATCCGCTGCCAGAAGGGCCAGATCGCGGCCCAGTCCAGCGGGGTCGCGGCACGGATCAACACGGTGCGCGTCAGACTAGGCCAGGTGGCCGACGCACTCGAGGTACGCGATGCCGAGCCGGGTGACGTCGTGGCGATCGCCCGGATCTTCGCCCCGTATGCGCTCGAGTCAGCACTGACTTTGGACACCGTCCCGTTCACCGAAGCCGAGTGGCTCGACAAGCTGCACGCCGCACGCCACGTGGAGCATCCGTTTCTGGTGGCCATCCTCGACTCGACCGTGATCGGGTACGCCTACGTCACACCGTGGAAGGCCAAGCCGGGCTACTCGCAAACGGTGGAGAACTCGATCTACCTGGCTCCTGAGTACGCAGGCCGTGGGTACGGGCGCGCTCTGCTGCGGGAACTGCTGGTTCGCGCCGCCGACGCCGGGCTGCGCCAGGTCGTCGCAGTCATCGCAGACAGCGGAAACCCGGCGTCGCAGGCCCTGCACAGGTCGGCGGGGTTCACCGAGGCCGGCCGCCTCCGGCAGGTCGGCGTCAAACACGGCCGGTGGATCGACACCGTCTTGATGCAGTGCAGCCTGGACGAACGCCAAGCCCCGCCTGCCTAGTCGTGTCGAGCTTCATGATCAGCTGGTGAACAATGCAACCATGTCTGTTCGTATCGCGGTTATGTGCATCGATGCGCGTGATCCCGGCCGTGTCGCCGACTTCTGGGCGGCGGCTCTGGGCTGGGAGGCCTGGCCCGATCCCGACGAGGGCGTGGTGAGCCTGGCGCCGCCCGGCTCATCCGGGCCATCCGGCGTCGGCGGGCCGTCCATCGACGTGCTCCCCGTACCCGAGGCCAAGGCAGGAAAGAATCGGCTGCACTTCGACCTGCGGGCCGACCGCACGACCCAGACCGAAGAGGTCGACCGGCTGTTGGCCTTGGGGGCGACGCGGGTGGACGTGGGGCAGGACCCGGACGTCAGTTGGGTCGTCCTGGCCGATCCCGAGGGAAACGAGTTCTGTGTGCTGCAGCGCTCGGTCCAGGAAGTCGAGGGTCGGGCTAACCCGAGTTGTTGATCCTGTACGAGGGCTAGCCTCGGTCGGGTCGGTCAAGGGAGGTGCGATGTCGTACCCGGAATCGCGCTATACGGCGGCCACAGGTGAGGTCAGCGCGACCTTGCGACGCCGCGAGCATGAACCGGATCTGACCTACCCGTCCGGAAACACCGTGAACTACCTCGCCACTGCCGCATCGACCAACGGCCAGTTCGGGCTGTACCGCTGGGAGATGGGACCCACGCCCAGCGGTCCGGGGCCGCACTTCCACAAGACGATCTCGGAGTCCTTCTTCGTCCTGTCCGGGACCGTCCGGTTGTACGACGGCGCTACCTGGATCGACGGGCGGCCAGGCGATTTCCTGTTCGTACCCGAAGGCGGGATCCACGCCTTTCGCAACGAGTCCGGCGAACCAGCCGCCATGCTGCTGATGTTCGCTCCTGGCGCACCCCGCGAGGACTACTTCGAGGGGCTCGCCGAAATCGGACGAGGACGACAACTCACCGACGAGGAACTCGCCGAGTTCTATCTGCGCCACGACAACCACTGGCTATGAGCCCACACGCGGCCGGCGAACTGGCCCGCTGCCGAGGAGATTCCTGATGAGCATCCGACTGAACCACACGATCGTCCACGCCCGCGACAAGCAAGCCTCCGCCTCGTTCCTGAGCGAGATCCTCGGCGTGGGCATGCCGACGCCGTACGGTCCGTTCCTCGTCGTCGACGTCGACAACGAGGTGTCCTTGGACTACATCGACGTCGAGACCGAGATCGGGTCGCAGCATTACGCCTTCTTGGTGGATGACGCCGACTTCGAGGAGATCTTCGGGCGGATCCGCGACCGGAAGCTTCGCCATTGGGCCGACCCCGGCAGGTCCAAGCCGGGTGAGATCAACACCAACGACGGCGGCCGCGGGGTCTATTGGCAGGACCCCGACGGGCACCTGCTTGAAATCATCACCCGCCCGTACGGCAGTGAAGGCTGACTCGACAGCAGCCAAGGCACAGCTCCGCGCCATCGCTTGCCCGGTCAGGCATTCTTGACCGGTGACCACTGACGCCGCGCCGGAAGTCGACCGGTTGGCGCAGCGTGCGGATGCGGCAGGGACGACTCCGGCGGCCCGTACGACCGAGCCGTGGCATCGGCACGGTGGCGGCCCCGACCCCACTGCCGACGGGCCGGTCGTACAGCGCTGGCGCAAGGTCGCCGGCCGGACCCTGTCCAAGGCGTGGGACGACTCGCTGTTCGGGATCAGCTCGCAGGCCGCCTTCTGGTCGGCGATGTCCACGGCCCCGCTACTGCTTGCCCTGCTCGGTCTGGTGGGGCCGGTGGCCGAGTTCTTCGGTCCGGAGACGATCATCACGGTCCAGGAGCAGCTCGAACGGTTCCTGCGAACGATCTTCAGCCCCGAGGTCGCCGACAACCTCCTCGGCGAGACGGTCGAAACGATCCTGGACTCCACCAAAAGCGGGGTCATCTCCGTCGGGCTGGTGATCAGCTTCTGGGCCGGATCTTCGGCCATCTCGGCCTTCGTCGAGGCGATCACGATCGCGTACGGGCAACACGAGGTACGACACCCGGTACGCGAGCGCTTCTTCGCCCTGGGGCTCTACATGATCGCGTTGTTCGCCGGGATCCTCCTGCTGCCGTTGATCGCCATCGGCCCCGACCTGCTGCCGAAGCTGTTTCCGGGAGGAATCCGGGACGAGGTCGCCTCGGTGGTCTCCTTCGCCTACTACCCTGCGCTGGGCGTCATCCTGATCGTGCTGCTGGCGACGCTGTACAAGGTGGCTCCCAAGCGGCGGCACGCGTGGCGACGCGGATTGCCAGGCGCTCTGCTCGCCGCGGGTCTGTTCCTGATCGCCAGCCTGGGCCTGCGGCTCTACCTGACCTACGCCTACTCCAACGGCCTGACCTACGGGGCGTTGACGACGCCGATCACCTTCCTGATCTTCTACTACCTCGCCTCACTGGCCATCGTCCTGGGCGCGCAGTTCAACAACGCGCTGTTGGAGTACTACCCGCCGAGGATCGTCACCACGACAAAGGCCTCGGGCTGGAAGTTGGCGCCTCGCGTGCGTGGGGCGTTGAGCTTTTCCAGGCCTGCGCGATCACCGACGGGTCAGAACTCACCGGTCGCGGACGGCGCGCCAGTCGCGGACGGCACAGTCAGTCCGACCAGCAGCGCTCAGGAGAAGCCGCCCGGCGTGCGTGAGGTGTAGGGCTCCTGGAGTCGGGTGATCTCCTCCGCGGTCAGTCGCAGGTCGACCGCTGCGAGCGCGTCGTCGAGATGCTGATCCTTGGTCACTCCGACGATCGGCGCTGTGATCACCGGATTGGCCAGCACCCAAGCCAGGGCCACCTGCGCCCGGGAGACGTCGCGGGCGGCGGCGAGCTCGGCAACCCGGGTCACGATCTTGCGGTCGCTCCCCTTGCCGTACAGCTTGGGCAGGACCTGGTCGCTACCCGACCGGTTCGTGGACTCGTCCCAGTCACGGGTCAACCGGCCGCGAGCGAGCGGGCTCCACGGGATCACGCCGATGCCCTGGTCGGCGCACAACGGCAGCATCTCGCGCTCCTCCTCACGGTCGAGGAGGTTGTACTGGTCCTGCATCGACACGAATCGGGTCCAGCCATGCTCGCCGGCGGTATAGAGCGCCTTGCTGAACTGCCAAGCCCACATCGACGAGGCGCCGAGGTAACGGGCCCGACCTGAGCGGACCACCTCGTCGAGTGCCTCCAGGGTTTCCTCGATCGGGGTGTTCGGATCCCAACGGTGGATTTGATAGAGGTCGACGTAGTCGGTGCCCAGCCGCTCCAGGCTGGCATCGATCTCATGCAGGATCGCCTTGCGGGACAGACCGCCGCCGTTGGGCCCCGGCCGCATCGGCATGAACACCTTGGTGGCCAGAACGACGTCTTCACGCCGGGCGAAATCGTTGAGCGCCCGCCCGACGATCTCCTCGCTGCTGCCATCCGAGTAGGTATTCGCCGTGTCGAAGAAGGTGATCCCGGAGGCCAGCGCCTTTTCCAGGAACGGTCGACTTTGATCCTCGGGCATGCTCCAGGGGTGTGCGCCGCGGGCGGGATCGCCGAAACTCATGCAGCCCAGGCAGATCCGCGAGACCTGCAGGCCGGTCGTACCCAGTCGGACGTACTCCATGCCGTACCCTCTCAGCGCCTTCCTTCGGCCTGCCCCCCGTTCTGCTCCCGCTTTCGGCCGGTTCGGGATTTCGGATGACCCGTCATCGACCAGCCCAACTCGCGAGGACTACGACAGGATGAGTTGGTGATCAGGTCATGACCGCTCCGAACGGCCGCCTCGGACGTTCCTACCAGGTGCGTACGGCCCTGTCTTCAGTGGCCGGAGTGTCCTGGCGACTGCTGGTCGTCGTGGCCGCAATCGCCCTCGTCGGCTACCTCTTGGGCAAGGTCTGGGTCGTCGTGCTGCCGCTCGTGCTGGCGCTGTTCGTCAGCGCCGTGCTGTGGCCGGCCGCCCGCTTCCTCCGGGCACACAAGTGGCCGCCGGCGTTGTCCGCCATCGTCGTCGTACTGTCGTTCCTGGCCATCCTTATCGGCATCCTCGCGGTGATCGTCGTACCCGTTGCCGCACAGGCCGAGGAGGTCACCGACGGGATCACCGGTGGGCTGGCTTCGGTGCAGGATTGGTTGGGTGGGCCACCGCTGAACCTCGCCGACGACCAGGTCGGTGCGGCCCTGGACCAGGGTCTTGCCAAGCTTCAGGAGAGCGCCGGCGACATCGTCGGCATCGTGCTCGGCGGGATAACCACGATCGGCGACGCACTGGTCACCGTCGGCCTGGTGTTGGTACTCGTGTTCTTCTACCTCAAGGACGGTCCTCGACTGCTCCCGTGGCTCAAGGAGCAGAGCGGACGGCGGGCCGCGCCACACGTCGCCGTACTCGCCAACCGCTATTTCCAGACCCTGGGCAGTTTCATGCGCATCCAGGGCATCGTGGGACTGATCGACGCGCTGTTCATCGGGATAGGGCTGCTGCTGATCGGCGTACCACTCGTGCTGCCATTGGCCGTTCTGGTCTTCGTCGGTGCCTTTGTCCCGATCATCGGAGCATTCGTTGCCGGAGGCGTCGCGGTCCTGGTCGCCCTGGTCAGCAACGGCTTCGGCGCAGCACTGATCGTGCTGGTGATCATCGTGGTCGTCCAGCAGCTCGAGGGCAACGTCATCG
>JACCTM010000054.1 GCA_013812385.1 Geodermatophilaceae bacterium
ACAGGTCATCGCCGACCTGAAGAACTCTGCCCTGGCGCATCTGCCGTCAGTTATCTGGAGTCCCTCGACTGGTGTCCATGATGTGCATGACGAGAGCCAAGTGCTCAGCGAAGTGCGTCGTGGATGCGATTACCTTGCGTTGTCCATCACGGAGACGGAAGGTTCGCAATGCGAGTCCAACGCGTGCTCATGCCAGGTGCTCGGGTCGCGTCCTGGACGGTGCTTGGCGATGACCATGTGCCGGTCGAGCCGGTTGAGCGGTTCTTGGCCTACTTGGCTTCGATCGAGCGGTCACCGAACACGGTCAGGGCTTACGCACACGATCTGAAGGACTGGTTCACGTTCCTCGAGGTTCGTGGTCTGGACTGGCGGTCGGTCACGTTGGAGGACGTCGCCGGGTATGTCGCGTGGCTCCGGCTGCCGCCAGCGGCTCGAGACGGTCGGGTGCAGGTGTTGCCCACGCTGGCCCATCACTGCGCTGAGTCGAGCGTGAACCGCAAGCTCGCCGCGTTGACCTCGTTTTGTGAGTTCCATGCCCTGTCAACGGCCAGTTCGTGGTCCCCGTTTTTGGCCATCTGAAAGTCCCCACTCTTCGGGGTGTGGTCAGGTCATGGTGTTCCCTCCGAAGCGTTGCTGTGCTGCTTGTCGGGTGGTCTCGAGGCGGTGGGCGATCGCGGTCCAGGTGTGCTGGTGTTGGCGGGCGCGTTGCACCGAGGCAGCCAGCGTGTGTTGCGCGGCACGCAGGTCGGCATCGGCTTGGCTGACCCAGTCGAGCGCATCGGGTGCGTCGGTGTCGGCCAGGGCGGGCAGGGGTCGTGTTGGCTGTCCCTTGCCGAGGGTGGAGCGTAGTTCGGCGCAGGCCGGACACAGCGCGATGGACCCGATCTGGACGGTGGCGGTGAGTTGACAGCCTGGTCGGGTCTTCGGGTCGTGGGCGTAGTAGCAGCGGGTAGCGATGCCGGTTCTGGTCATCGTCGTCAACTTTTCCTTGACGCTTGCCGAAGGGGCGGGCGGGCTCGGGCTTGCATCATCCGGTAGGAGTCGCCGTCGGTGACCACGGTGTGGCAGTGGTGCAGGAGCCGGTCGAGCATGCTGACGGCGGTGGTGTGTTCGGGCAGGAACCGACCCCAGGACTCGAAGGGCCAGTGGGATCCGATGCCGAGGGATCGGCGTTCGTAGGCTGCGGCGACGAACCGGAAGAGGAGTTGTGCGCCGGTGTCGTCCAGCGGCGCGAAGCCGAGTTCGTCGACCAGGACGACGTCGTTGCGAAGCAGGATGTCGATGACTTTGCCGACGGAGTTGTCGGCCAGTCCCCGGTAGAGGGTCTCGACGAGTTCGGCGGCGGGGAAGTATCGGACCCGGTGCCCGGCCTCGACCGCGGCGATCCCGAGCGCGACCAGGATGTGGCTCTTGCCGGTTCCGGCCGGCCCGATCATGCACACGTTCTCCGCGGCGCGCACCCATTCCAGGGAGCTCAGGTAGTCGAAGGTCGCGGCCGGGATCGAGGACGCGGCGACGTCAAAGTCCTCGAGCGTCTTGGTGACCGGGAACGCGGCCTGGCGAAGCCTGGTCCTGGCGTTGGACTCGTCGCGGGCGGTGATCTCTGCCTCGACCAAGGTCCGAAGGAACTCCTCGGGGTTCCAGCGTTGGGTCTTCGCGGTCACCAGAAGCTCGGGTGCCAGCCGTCGCATGGCGGCCATCTTCAACCGCTTCAGCCCCTCGGTCAGGTCCGGTGCCAGCGGTGGTGGTGTTGTCGCAGTCATGCGAGGTCACCCCCGTCGATGCGGTAGGCCTCCAGCGACCGGGTGGGCACCGTGGGCAGCGTCAGCACCAGGGCTTGCCCGGCGGGACGAGGGTGGGGTGCTTGACCGTTGGTGGCCAGGATGGATCGGACGTCGGCGCGCCATCGACCGAACGCCACAGCCC
This sequence comes from Geodermatophilaceae bacterium, assembly GCA_013812385.1. GTDB lineage: Bacteria > Actinomycetota > Actinomycetes > Mycobacteriales > Geodermatophilaceae > JACCQS01. The sequence continues at coordinate 1,927 of JACCTM010000054.1, forward strand.
GTTCCAGCGCGGCCAGGAGCGGGTCGGTGCCGTGGGCGGCACCCAGGACCAGGATCTCGTCGATCTCACTGGACAGCTTGGTCACCCCGGCCGCCGC
>JACCTM010000084.1 GCA_013812385.1 Geodermatophilaceae bacterium
ATCATCGGAGCATTCGTTGCCGGAGGCGTCGCGGTCCTGGTCGCCCTGGTCAGCAACGGCTTCGGCGCAGCACTGATCGTGCTGGTGATCATCGTGGTCGTCCAGCAGCTCGAGGGCAACGTCATCGAACCGATCCTGCAGAGCCGGGGGCTTCGCTTGCATGCCGCGGTCATCATCCTCGCGGTGATCGCCGGCGGCAGTCTGGCAGGAGTCATCGGGGCGTTTCTCGCGGTACCGGTTGCCGCGCTGATCGCGATCACCTGGCGTTACGTGAACGAGCAACTCGACCGCGACCCTGTGACCACGTCCAGCACCGCACCCGTCAGAACTTCCGTCGAGGACAAGGGATCCATCGTCGAAAGGGCCGCGGTCGCCCAGCCCCGGAAGGGCAAGGGCACTACAACATCAGAGTGAGGTCGCGCCTCACCCGACGCCGGCGTGGCCCTTCTCATCGGCCAACGCCTGGAGCACCTGACGCACCACATCCACCACGTCGCCTTCGGCGTCGACCCGCCAGCCCGGCTCGTCATCCTCCAGCGATTGCAACGTCGCCAGCTGACTGGTCAACAGCGAGGGAGGCATGTAATGGTCGCGCCGCCCCTCGAGTCGGGCCTGCAGGGTGGTGGTCACGGCGTCGAGTTGGCAGAAGCGCACCGAATGGTGGCCGGCACGCAGCAGGTCGCGGTAGCTGCGCCGCAGGGCCGAGCAGGTCACCACGCTGCTGTGGCCGGCCAGCTCCTGCGTCCCGATCCAGTCGGCGATCCCACGCAGCCATGGCCAGCGGTCCTCGTCGCGCAGCGGCTCACCCGCTGCCATCTTCGCCACATTGGCCGCCGGATGGAAGTCGTCGCCCTCGGCCATCGTCCAACCGGTGCATTCGGCGAGAGCGCGGGCCACCGCCGACTTACCGGCACCTGATACGCCCATCACCACGACGGTGATCGGAGTGGGTGAGCCCGTAGCAGGTCCGGACATGGTCACGGCGTACGAGGCTATGGCTGCCCAACTCCGGCCGCCAGTCCTCGCGCCGGATCAGCCGGCCAGGGCGTACCCGGCCTCGTCCACGGCGGCTGCCACGACGCCGTCCGGTAACGGGCCGGTCGACGTGACCGTGAGGCCACCGCTGTCCAGATCCACCCGCACATCGGTCACGCCGTCGATGGCCTCAACCTCCTCGGTCACCGCGTTCACACAGTGCTGGCAGGTCATACCGCTCACCGTGTAAGACTGGCTCGTCACTTCGGCCTCCTCGCTCGTCGCTCCCTTGGCGTGCTCGCTTCGGTCCAGGCTATACCCCCGCCGGGTATTCTGACACCGCGTGACCTACGTCGGGCAACCTTTTGGTTCGGCCCGACGTCTGTACGGTCATGAGCTTCCCGTGCCGGCCTGAGTCAAGACGTACGAGCATCCTTGTCTGCAGCTGCCTTCTCGCCAGCGTGGTGCTGGTGAGTTGCTCGAGCGTATTTCAAGGAGAGCCAGCCGGCGGCAACGGTGGACCCAGGGATCTGCCCACCCTCGGCGAAGCCGTAGCTCGGGGAGAGCCCGGTAGTGCCATCCCGTACGAGCATCCGACCGGTGCGCAGGACGTGCTCGTCTCCATCGACGTTGCCGGCGGGTACGTACCGCTGGAAGTCAACCTGCGCAACACCGCCGAGTTCTTGCTGCTCGGCGACGGAACCGTGATCGCTGCCGGTGTCACTGACATGCGGTACCCGGGGCCGGCGATCAACCCGTTGCAGACGACGACCATCTCCGAGGCGCAGATCCAGGAACTGCTGGCCGGCGCCGACGCGGCCGGCCTGCTCAGCGGGGAGGTCGACTACGGCTATCCCGCGGTCACTGACCTGCCCGACACCAGCGTGGACATCACAGTTGGTGGCAGCACCTCATCTCAATCGGCGTACGCGCTCGGCTTTGACGACGGAACCACGTTGGGACTCAGCGACTCTCAGATCGCGGCACGCGAGGCGCTACAGAACTTCATCGACACTGCGCAGGCTTTGGTACAGGCCGACAGCGAGCCGTACGCCCCGGAGGCGTTGGTTGCCTACCGGCTCAGCGCGCAGGCGGCTCCGCCCATTGAGGAGCCGGACCTGGTGCAGGAACCTCGGTCGTGGCCGATCCCGACGCTACCGCCGCCGGCTCCTGAGACAGAGCTCAGCAGCTGTGTGGTGATCGCCGGTCAGGAAGCCGCCGCTCTGCTGATCGCTCTGCAGGAGGCCAATGAGCTGACTCCATGGCTGATCGGATCCGAGCCGCCGGCCCGGATGGCCTTCCGACCACTACTCCCTGGCGATCCGGGCTGCGAGCAGTGACCCGACACAGGACGTCTCCGGACCGGCGCCCGCGACGCCGGACGAAGTCAGCACTCCTCGGTATTGGCTTCTTGACAAGCGCCGTACTCGCCGGGTGCGGAAGCATCCTTGAAGGCGACCCGGGCGGCGGAGCCGGCAACGGTGCCCCGGGCCCTGGCTCGTACGAGCATCCGACCGGAAGCCAGGACGTGCTGGTCTCGGTCGATCGCGTCGGCGGACGGTACGGGTCGGTGCGAGATGTCCTTCGCAACACCGCCGAACTGTTGCTGCTCGGCGACGGAACGGTGATCTTTCCCGGTGCAGTCGACGAGCCCTACCCAGGAACAGCGATCTTCCCGCTGCAGTTGACGACGTTGACCGAGGAGCAGATCCAGGCGCTGTTCGCGGCAGCCGACGAAGCCGGGCTGCTCGGGGAGAGCATCGACTACGGCGAACCCGGAATCGCCGATCAGGAAACGACGTACGTGGACATCACCGTCGACGGCCGTACCGTCTCGCAGACGGTCTATGCCCTGGATCCCGAGGGTGACAACGAGGCCAACCTGAGTGCGGCCAGCCGGGCCGCACGCTCTGCCCTGAGCGGATTTCTCATAACGCACAGCCAGAACAGCGGCAACGGTCCCTTCTACCAGCCCGATGCGGTGCTCGCCTACCGACTGCCTACCAGCACGGGACCCCCGGTCGAGCCGGAGAACGAGCAAGAACCTCGGACCTGGCCGATCGCAACCGTGCCCCCTCCGGTGGAGGAGAGCTCGTCGCACAGTTGCGTCGCGATCACCGGCCAGGAGGCCGCCGACCTGCTCGTCGTCGTAGACCAGGCCAACGAGTTGACGCCTTGGCTGATCGGGACCCAACCGCCTGCCCAGCTGGTCTTCCGCCCGCTGCTCCCCGGCGATCCGGGCTGCGGGCAGTGACCGGAACCCCCAGGGCTAGGCGCTGACCCGTTCCGGTATCGGCGCGATGTCGGGGTTGGGCTCGGATGGCCCCTCGGACAAGCCGAACCGGTTGTGCAGCTGGCGAAGGAATGGTGGGGCCCACCAGTTCGCTTCGCCCGCTAGCCGCATGAATGCGGGTACGAGCACCCCGCGTACCAGAGTGGCGTCCATCAGTATCGCGAGAGTGAGACCGAGACCCAACAACTTGATGAAGGTGACCGACGACGTGGAGAACGCGAGAAACGTCACCGCCAGTACGCCGGCGGCAGCAGTCATGATCCGACCGGTCTTCTGCAGTCCCACCGCCACGGCGGCGCGGGTGTCACCGGTGCGGGCGTGCTCCTCCTTGATCCGGGACAGCAGAAAGACCTCGTAGTCCATCGACAGGCCGAAGGCGATACAGAACATCAGGACCGGAATGCTCGTATCGAGTGTTCCCGTCGGAGTGAAGTTCAGCAGGTCCGCGCCGTTGCCATCCTGGAACACCCAGACCATCGCGCCGAAGGTCGCGCCCAGGCTGAGCACGTTGAGCACGATCGCCTTGATCGGAACGAGCACGCTGCCGGTCATCAGAAACAGCAACACGAACGTCGCCCCGGCCACGATCGCCAACGCCAACGGGACCAGTCCGAAGATCGCTGACTTGGAGTCGACCAGCGCAGCCGCGGGACCGGTCACCAGGAACGGGACGTCCGCGTCCGTCGCCCTGATCTGATCGACCAGTTCCTCACCCTCTGGAGAGACCGGCTCGACATCGCTGAATACCGTGAGGTACGAGCCGATTTCGTCGGCATATCCCTGCGCCGGCGGACCGGGCTCTGCGGTCTGCGCCCCGTTGGCGAAAGTGCCTGTGCTGGTCTCCACCTGATTGACCTGCGACATGGCCGAGATGAGTACGGCCAACTCGGTGGTCTGGTCGTCGGTTGCGTCAGGCAGTACGACCGGGAACGAACGGGCGCCGGTGTCATCGAAGTCGTTTCGCAGACTGTCTCCGACAATCCGTGCGGTGCTGTCGGTGGGCAGTGCCCGGTCATCGGGCAGGCTGAACGACACCCCGAGGAAGGGCAGAGCCAGTGCAACCAGGAGCACCACAACCGGAAGCCCGGTCAGGATCGGTCGGCGCATGACGGTATGTGATAGCGAGTACCAGAACCCAGTCTCCGCGGTCTTCTCCTTGCCCCCCTTAGCTTTACGGCCCACCGCAAATCGGTTCACCTTCGGGCCGAGTACGGCGAGCAGTGCCGGCAATGTGAGCAGGGCTGCGCCGGCGGCGATGGCGACGACGGAGATTCCGGCGTAGGCGAACGAGCGCAGGAAGTACAGCGGGAAGATCAACAGCGCCGACAGCGACACGGCCACCGTGATCGCGCTGAAGGCGACCGTGCGCCCCGCGGTCTGCATCGTCCGGCCGACCGCGGCCTGGGTATCGGAGTCCTTGGCGAACTCCTCTCGGAATCGGGACACGACCAGCAAGCTGTAGTCGATCGCCAAGCCGAGCCCGAGCGCGGTGGCCAGGTTGATCGAGAAGATCGAGACATCTGTGGCCGAAGCGATGACGAACAGCGCCAGGAACGTGCCCATGATCGCCATCGCCCCCACCGCCAGTGGCAGGAGCGCGGCGACGACGCCGCCGAAGACCAGGAGCAGCAGCACCAGGGTGATCGGGATCGCAATCGCCTCAGCGCGCGCGAGGTCGCCACCGATCGTCTCCCCCAGGCCAACCCCTGGCCCGCCGATCTGTACATCCAGATCCCCGGCAGACCCGGCGTAGGTGTCCTGTAGTCGGGTCGAGGCCGTGTCGGCCTGCTTCTCATCGCCGGACAGCCGCACCAGAACCAGGGCTTTGTCCCCGTCGGTACTGCGCAGCCCTGGATCTCCGCCGCCGTCGAATTGTGGACCCCAGTACGAGACAACTTTTCCGACGCCTGGGTCCTCGCTCAGCGCGTCGGTCAGGTCCGTGCCGTCCCGTACGGCTCCCGACGCGTCGACATCCCCGTCCGGAGAAGTGACCAGAAGGACCAGATCCGGGCTTCCCGCGTCGAACCGATCGGCCAGGATCGCCGTCGCGCGGGTCGACTCCGCGTTGGGGTCCTCAAAGCCACCGGATCCCAACTTGTCGAAGACCGACAGGCCGGTGAGCACGGCTGCAGCCAGAAAGACGATGGTGCCGGCGAGCACGTACCAGCGACGGGCAAAGGCGAGGCGGCCCAAGAAGAAGAACATATCTGCGGACCGTACTAGTCCAGAACGGTATAGTCCAGTTCGAACTAGTCTAGGATCGACCAGATGGCGCCTTCTGCGATGACCTTCGTGGTACTCGGACTGGTCGCCAAGCGGCCCGGCTCTGGTTACGACATCGCGGCGTTCGCGGACCGATCGGTACGCCATTTCTGGCCGCTGAGCCGCAGCCAGCTCTACACGGAGCTGTCCCGGCTGGAGGATCTGGGCTGGGTCAGCGGGATCACCGTCGAGCAGGACCGATATCCCAACAAGCGGGTCCACGACATCACGGCAGCGGGCATGACCGCCCTGCGCGAGTGGCTCGAGGCCGGTTCTGGCACGCAGCCGCAGCGCACGCGGGACCCGATGGTGCTCAAGACGTTTCTCGGTTCGTTCATGGACCCCGACCGGCTGGCTGACCAGCTCGACGACCACCGGGGGCAGGCAGCGGAACTGCGCGCCAAGCTGCTCGCGGTGATCGGGCATCTCGACTCGATGGAGACCAACTCCTCACGACGGTTCGGCCGGGCATCGGCCCGCTACGGCGTACTGCAGGCCGAGGCAACGCTCGCCTGGATCCAGGAGGTTCAGCCGCTGCTGGAGGCAGAGCAAGCGCCGACGCCGGCGGATCCGGCCGAAACTCCGGCGGGCCGGAATGCCCGTACCGTCGATGCGCTTCTAGATACCGAGATAATCCGGTGACCGAACGGAGAAGAGACCGATGCTCTACGGCGACGAACACGTG
>JACCTM010000099.1 GCA_013812385.1 Geodermatophilaceae bacterium
GTTCCGGGCGGTGCGTCAGATTCGACGTTGCTCCGCTCGACGTTGGTGAAACCGGCCTCGCTCAATATTGTCTCGGCTTCCTCGACGGGGCGGATGCGTACGTCGGGGATGGCGAGCACTCCGGTGCTGACCGTCAACGTCACTGCCGTCCCGGGAGCAACCATGCTCTCCTGGGCGGGAACGACGTCGATGACCACACCCTGGGCCGCCAGTGAAGGTTCCGGTCGCGAGGGGAGCACCTGGAAGCCGGCGTTCTCCAACGTCTGCGTCGCCTGCGCCTCGGTCAGCCCGATCACCGGTGGTATCGCGACGACGTCAGGCCCGGACCCGAGAACGAACCCGACCTCGGCTCCCTCGTCGACCGACCCCTGCGGGGCCGGGGACTGCTCGATCACGAGGCCCTCGTCGGCCGCATCCGAGGCCGCCTGGGTCACCTCGCCGACGGTCAGGTTGACCCCCTCGATCGCGTCGCGGGCCTCCTGCTCGGTCAAGCCGGCCAGGGCCGGAACCTCGACGGTCGTCGTGGCTGGTGGCGGTTCGTCGTCGCCGTTGTTGTTGAAGACCAGGAACAGCGCCACTGCCGCGCCGATCAGCGCCAGCAGGGCAACCACGAGGACGGCAAGTCCGACCCCGCGCCGACGCCGAGACCCGCTGTCGTCTTCCTCGTTCTGGTTGTCCGGGCCGAAGACGGGTACGACCGCCGGGGGCGCGCTGTACCGCGTGCCGGTGGCCGGCGCGATCATCGCCGTACGGTCGTTGTCGGACATGACCGGGGTGGCCTCGACCCGCTGACCGGCGATGGCCCGCAGCAGATCGGTGCGCATCTCCGCGGCACTCTGATACCGGTTGGCCGGGTTCTTGCTCATCGCCTTGAGCACGATGGCGTCCAGCGAGGCTGGTACGGCAGGGTTGATCGTGCTCGGTGGGCGCGGATCTTCGCGCACGTGCTGGTAGGCCACGGCCACCGGGGAGTCCCCGGTGAAGGGCGGCCCACCGGTCACCAGCTCGAAGAGCAGGCAGCCGGCCGAGTAGACGTCCGAGCGGGCATCGACACTCTCCCCACGGGCCTGCTCGGGCGAGAGGTATTGCGCTGTACCGATCACCGCAGCCGTCGAGGTCATGGTGGCCGAGCTGTCCGACACCGCTCGAGCGATGCCGAAGTCCATCACCTTGACCGCGCCACCGGGGGTGAGCATCACGTTGCCGGGCTTGACGTCGCGGTGCACGATCCCGTTGCGATGGCTGAAGTCCAGTGCGGCGCAGATATCGGCGGCGAAGGACATCGCTGCATTGACCTCCATGACGCCGTCGTCCTTGAGGACGTCGCGCAACGTACGGCCCTCGACGTACTCCATGACGATGTACGGGACGTCGCCGGCCGCGACCGAGTCCTCGCCGGTGTCATAGACCGCGACGATCGCCGGATGGTTCAGCGACGCGGCGGCCTGGGCCTCCCGGCGGAACCGGGCCTGGAAGGTCGGATCCCGCGCGATGTCACTGCGCAGCACCTTGATGGCTACCTCGCGACCCAGGCGGATGTCTCGGCCGCGGTGCACCTCGGCCATGCCACCGCGTCCGAGGACCTCGCCCACCTCGTAGCGCTGCCCCAGCATCCGGGGGGTGGTCATTCCAACCTCCCTCGGGTGGCGAACTGCCGGTCAGCCATCGTCACCCTCGTCCCCATTCCCGTTCCCGTTGTTTGAATCCGGCTCGTACGCCTTGTTCGCGAAGAACACTGTGACCGTGGACCCGGCCGGAACTTCGGTCTGGGTAGGAAGGGTGCCGATCACCGCATCCTTGTCGATGGGTTGATCTTCAAGCCCGGCGGCCTCCAATACGGCGGGCGTGACATCCACCCCACGTCGGTCCACCACCAGGTCCAGCTGCTCCAATGCGGCTTCGACCTCGTCGACCGGTTCGCCGAAGTAGGCAGCGGTGTCAACTGGTACGAGCTCGGGCTCCGGGGGCGGTTCTTCGGCGGGCGGTTCCCCGCTGTCCTGCGCTCCCCCGTCCGACTGCGCCGCCGACGAGACGGCGCCATCGGAAGGCGTCGCCGTCTGACCATTGTCGTTGTCGCTCTGAACGATGAAGACCGCGAGCAGTCCAAGCGCGATCAGCAGCGCGACCAGGACCAAGACCGTGACGTACTGACCGGTGCGTGCCCGCGACTTCGCCGGCTGCCGAGGTGGCGCATAGCTGGGCGCTCGACCAGGCGGGCGCGCCCTTGGCGGTGCCACCGCGGGCATCCGCGCCGTCGGCGGCTTCCCCCCCGCCGCCCCGGCGGTTCCCGCTGCTGCGCCAACTCCGACAGCGCCCACCGCAGCTCCCGCCGCAGGGCCACCGGATCGGATCGCCCGCGTGGTCCCCATCCCCGGTCCGGAAGACCCGGACGCGCCGTGGGTGGGCAGTGAACGGCCCCGGGCGACTGCGTGGATCGCACCGGCGAAGGCGGCTCCGTCGGGAAAGCGTTGCCGCGGGTCCTTGGACATCGAGCGAAGGATGAGGTCCCGGATCGGTCCAGGTACGTCGGCGGGCAGCGGGGCCGGCTGCTGGTTCACGTGCGCCAGCGCCACCGATACCGAGGACTCGCCCTCGAACGGCCGTCGACCGGCCAGCGCCTCGTAGCCCACCACACCGAGGGCATAGACGTCCGAGGCCGGAGTGACCGGGCGGCCCATCGCCTGCTCGGGAGAGAGATACTGCGCCGTGCCGATGACCATGCCGGTCCCGGTCAGCGGTACATGGTCGGCTGCGCGCGAGATACCGAAGTCGGTGATCTTCACGACCCGGTCCGGTCGCACGATCAGATTGGCCGGCTTGACATCCCGGTGTACGACCCCGGCCCGATGAGCGACGCCCAACCCGGCCGCGGTCTGACCCAGGATGTCCAGGACCTTGGGTGGCACCTGGCGAGCCTCCCTGGCCAGGACCGTGGACAGCGGCTCACCTTCGACCAGCTCCATCACCAGATAAGCGACGTGCTCCCCCTCGGCCATGGCCTCGCCGTAGTCGTAGACCTGGGCGATGTTGACATGGGAGAGCATCGCGGTATTCCGGGCCTCGGTACGGAACCGACTGAGAAACGTTGCGTCCCCGGTGTATTCGCTGCGCAGCACCTTGACGGCGACCGTGCGCTGCAGGGTGGAGTCCTGCGCGCGCCACACCTCGCCCATGCCGCCGGCAGCGATGCGGCTGACCAGCTCGTAGCGGTCTCCGAGTCGCACCCCGGTCTGCAGACTCATGATTGATTGCCCAGACTCATGGCTGATTACCCATGACGGCTTCCATGATCGCGCGGCCGATCGGGGCCGACACCTCGCCGCCGGTCGCCTCGCTCTCCGACGAGCCGCCGTTGGCGACGAAGACGGCCACGGCAACCTGCGGGTCATCAGCGGGTGCGAAGCCGATGAACCAGGTGTGCGGGTTGACTCCCTCGGCAACCTCGGCGGTGCCGGTCTTGCCGGCCACGTCCATGCCGTCGATCTGGGCGGCCCGGCCACTGCCCTCGTCTACGACGCTGACCATCATCGTGGTCAGATCGTTGGCGACGTCCGCGCTGAACGGCTCGCTGAAGACCGCCGGCTCTGCCTCGTCCAATGTGGACAGATCCGGCCCCTGTACCTCGGAGACCAGGTACGGCGACATCAACTGACCGTCGTTGGCGATGCAACTGGCGATCATCGCGGCCTGCATCGGGGTCAGCCGGACGTCGCGCTGTCCGATACTGCTCTGCGCCAGGGCCGCCTCGGACTCGATGTCACCGACTTGGCTGCCGGCCACCGGCAACGGCATCTCGAACCCGGTGCCGTCGATCCCGAACCCGGCCGCCATCTCCCGAACCCGCTCCTCGCCCAGGTCGATCCCGAGCTGGGCGAACGCGGTGTTGCAGGAGATGGTCAGCGCGTCGATCAAGGACTGCTCACCGGAGCCGCTGCAGGAAGATCCTCCGAAGTTCTGCAAGGTCGCCGAGCTGCCGGGCAGCTCCAGGACCTGCGGAGCCGGGATGACCGTCTCGGGGGTGTAACCGTCGCTGAGCGCAGCCGCAGCGATGATCGTCTTGAACACCGAGCCGGGTGGATAGTTGTCCTGAGTCGCCCGGTTCAGCCGAGGGTCCACCTCGGCGGCGTCGAGTTCGGCCGCATACTCCCGGATCGCCGCCGGTTCGTGGCTGGACAGCAGATTGGGGTCATAGCTCGGCGTGCTGGCCATGGCCAGGATCGCACCGGTGCGGGGATCGAGAGCGACCGCGGCGCCGGTAACCCCTTGCAGGGCATCGAATGCGGCCTGCTGCGCGGCCGGGTTCAGCGACAGGACGACGTTGCCGCCCTCGGGATCGCGGCCGGTGAACAGGTCGGTGAGCCGGCGTACGAGCAACCGGTCATCCGATCCGGCCAGCAGATCGTTCTCGGTCCGCTCGACGGCCGACGGCCCGTAGATCAGCGAGTAGAAGCCGGTAGCCGGGGCGTACAGCGGTCCAGCGGGGTACTGACGCAGGTATTCCAGCGCGTCATCGGTCGGCACGGACATCGCGATCGGCTGGCCGTCCACGACGATCGACCCGCGTTGCCTGCTGTACTCCTCGATGAGCACGCGGGTGTTACCGGAGTCGGTGCGCAGACTGTCGGCCTGGATCACCTGGATCACGTTGGCGTTGAGGATCAACAAGGTGAACAGCACCAGGATGCTGATGGCGATCTTGCGGACTGGGGCGTTCATGCGTCCTCGGTCCGTTTGACGATCTGGGTCGGCGCGTCGAACAGGTCGGTCTTCGGTGTCATCACCACCGTCGGGCGCCTTGCTGCGTCACTGATCCGCATCAACAGCGCGATCAACGCGAAGTTGGCCACCAGAGAGGAGCCTCCGTAGGAGACGAACGGCGTGGTCAGCCCGGTGAGCGGGATCAGCTTCATCACTCCGCCCAACACGACGAAGACCTGCCAGGCCACGGTGAAGGCCAGTCCGGCGGCGAGCAACTTGCCGAAGCTGTCCCGTACGACCAACGCCGTACGCAGGCCACGCTCGACGATGAGCAGGAACAGCACGATCAACGCGACCAGCCCGAACAGCCCCAGCTCCTCCCCGATCGCCGCGGCGATGAAGTCCGTGCTGGCGTAGGGCACGGTGGCCGGTCGTCCTCCGCCGAGTCCGGTGCCGAACAGGCCGCCGGTGCCGAAGCCGAACAGCGCCTGCACGATCTGGAAACCAGCATCGTCGCGGTAGGCGAACGGGTCCAGCCAGACATCGACGCGGGTACGTACGTGCCCGAAAATTTGGTAGGCGATGTACGCGCCCCCCATGAACATCAGCAAACCGATCAGCACCCAGCTGAAGCGTTCGGTGGCGACGTAGAGCATCACCATGAAGATGCCGAAGATCAGGAGCGAACTGCCGAGGTCGCGCTCGAAGATCAGCACCATCAGGCTGACCGCCCAGGCCAGGATCACCGGACCGAGATCACGTCCGCGGGGAAAGTCCAGGCCCATGAACCGGCGGCTGGCCAGCGACAGCACGTCGCGCTTGTCGACGAGATAGGCGGCGAAGAAGCAGATCAGCGCGACCTTGGCGAACTCACCCGGCTGGATCGAGAACCCGCCGATCAAGATCCACAGTTTTGCGCCGTTGACCTCGGAGAGCGAGGAGGGCAGCACCGCCGGGATCGCCAGCGCGATCAGCCCGAGAAACATCAGGGTGTAGGCGTACCTGGCCAGCGTCCGGTGATCGCGGATGATTGCCAGAACGGCGACGAACAGCACCAGGCCGACCAGCGCCCAGATCAACTGACTGGGCGCCTGTGCGCCGGGGGCGGGACTGCCGTCCAGCGCGGCTTCGGCCGCTTCGGCGAGGTCGAGGCGATGAATGGTGACCAGCCCCAGTCCGCTCAGCAGCGCGACGGCCGGGAGCAGCAGCGGGTCGGCGTACGGAGCCAGCTTCCGTACGACGAGGTGGGCCACCGCCCAGATAGCGGTGAACGAGGCACCGAAGGTGGCCACCTCCACGGTCAGCGACCCGGTCACCGTCAGGTCCACGATCGACTGGGCGCCGACGGTGAGCAGACAGGCAAAGGCGAGCATCAGGAGTTCGGTGTTCCGGCGGGTGGGCGGGGCGGCGGAGGACACCGGAGGTGCCGTGGTGACAGCGGCCATCAGTTGTCCTCGCGGCAGTTCGCGTTGGTACGGGTGTCCTGATCGGCCGCCGTCGTTTCGCGGGTGGAGCCGGACGGGGCGGCGTCGGTGCTCGGGGAGGCGCTAGGCGCGGACGATGCCGACGGCGCCGGCGGCTGCCCCACGGGCGGCTCGGTGGTCGGGACGGCCGGAGTGCTGACTGCCGTCGGGGTTGCGCTGGATCTGGTGGAGGGCGGTTCGCACAGCGGCAGCCGGGCGTCGAGCAGGTTGTCCAGGATGCCCCGGGCCGCACCGAGATCGTCTGCCGGGATGCCGTTCATCACCGAGTTGCGGGCGGAGGCGGTGAGATCGGCCATCGAGATCTCGGTCTGCTCGTGCAGGCGATAGAAGTCCAGTCCGACGAGCTCGGCGTTGACCCCGCGATAGATCGCCACCTGCTCCGCCTCGCCGTCGCTTGCTATAACGCCGACGAAGAACTGCGACATCACATATGTCCAGATTCCGCCGGTCGCAAGCGCGAGTACGACCACGGCGGCCAGCAGGCCGACCAGCACCCGCTTGCGCCGTCGCGGTGGCGGTGGGGCGACGGCTCGTGCGGCGACCCGGGCCACCGGTTTCTCGGGCGCGGCCAGGGCGGCCCGGCCGGCCGAGGACACCGGGTCGATGTCGCGTTGTCCGACGTTGTCACCGGCCGCTCCGTCGACGACCGGATCGATCATGGCGGTGTCGCCGTCGCGCGAGTCGTCGATGACGTCGGCCACGACGCAGGTGATGTTGTCCGGACCCCCGCCGCGCAGGGCCAACTCGATCAACCGGTTGGCGGCATCCTGGGGATCCGGAATCTGTAACGCCTCGTGAATGGTCTCGTCGGAGACGACACCCGACAGCCCGTCGCTGCACAGCAGATACCGGTCATCGACCCGCGCCTCCCGGATCGACAGGTCCGGTTCCACGTCATTGCCGTTGAGCGCGCGCAGGATGAGGTTTCGCTGGGGGTGCGACCGGGCCTCTTCCTCGGTGATCCGGCCCTCGTCGATCATGGCCTGCACGAACGTGTCGTCGTGCGTGATCTGGGTGAAGACGCCGTCCCGCAGGAGATACCCCCGCGAGTCCCCTATGTGACACAAGGCAATTCGCGATCCGGCGAACAGTAGTGCCGTCAGCGTGGTGCCCATGCCTTCGAGTGCGTTGTCTTCGCGTACCAACTCGCGCAGATGCTCGGTGCTGTCGTTGGTGGCCCGCGCCAGGGCGGCCAGCATGTCGCCGGTGGGCGGCTCCTCGTCGAGATGTTCCAGGGCAGCGATCACGACCTGGCTGGCGACATCCCCGCCGGCGTACCCGCCCATCCCGTCGGCGACGGCCAGCAGCCGCGGCCCGGCATAGACCGAGTCGTCGTTCTTGGCGCGGATCAGGCCGCGGTCGGACCGCGCGGCGTACCGCAGTGCAAGCGTCATCCGGACAGGCCGGCCTCTCGCATCAGAATCATTGGTGCAGCTCGATGACGGTTGCCCCGATCCGGATCGGCTGGCCCGCTGCCACGGCCAGCGGACCCTGAACGCGTTGCTGGTCAAGGTAGGTGCCGTTGGTGGAGCCGAGATCCTCGACGTACCACCGGCCGTCGCGCTGGGTGAGCCGCGCGTGCCGCGAGCTGGCGAAGTCATCGGTCAGCACCAGGGTGGAATCGTCGGCACGCCCGATCAGGATGGTCTGGCCGCCCAACGTGATGCGGGTTCCGGCCAACGGCCCCGCGGTTACTCGCAACTGCTTGAGCGGACGCCCGGCCCTGCGCCCGGTTGCCACAGCACTGCGCGCCGGCGCAGAGACGCGTTTGGCTCGACCGCCGAGCAGATCTGCGCGTACGACGCGGAAGGCGACCAGGATGAACAGCCACAACAAAGCCAAGAAGCCGAACCGGAAGATCTGCACCACGATCTCAGCAGTCATGACAGCTTGGCCCTCATGAATAGCCCTGCCCTGGCCGAGACTCTTTGCGGTAGACCAGGACCGAGTGTCCGATGCGGATGACATCTCCGTCGGAGAGCAGGATGTGCGGGACCTTGCGCCCGTTCACGATGGTGCCGTTGGTCGAACCGAGATCGACGACGTTGGCCGCACCGTTGGCCAGTTGTACGTCAACATGCCGCCGTGAGACACCTGTGTCGGGAA
>JACCTM010000134.1 GCA_013812385.1 Geodermatophilaceae bacterium
GTACATGTTCGCGTTCAGAGCTACCTCGGTGCCGGCCGGCCAATAGACCTGTGGGCGCCAGTGGACCTCGGTGTCGGAGAACCAGTTCCAGCCGCCGACCACGTCTGTCGACGTACTCACGACTAGGTTCCGTTCGGCGGCGGCTTTGTCGGAGACCGGCTGGTCGAAGTAGACGCGGATCGGCATGCCGACCCCGACGGTGGTGCCATCGAGCGGGCCGATCGAGGGAAAAACCTGCACGGTCGGCGTGACTGTGTCGAAGGTCGAGGTGGCGCTGGCCTGCCCGCCGTCCTCGCCGGTCGCCTGGGCAGTGATCGTGTAACTCTCGCCGTAGACCAGCGGCTCGGTCGGCTGCCATAGCGGTGTGGGCGAGCCGCCCTCGGGCGAGGCCATCGCGCCGGCGACAGGGACGCCGGCGGCGTTCTCGACGGTGACGCTGTCGAGTTCGCCGTACGAGAGCGAGATCAGGATCGCGCTGTCCGGTGAGATGTCGAGTTGGCCGTCGGCTGGCAATATCTGGAGTTGCGCCGATCGCGCAGGCGCGCTGGTCTGGCCCTCTTGCGGGCCACCGCCACCGAACCCGCCCTCGCCGGTGCATCCGGTCAGGACCAGAACGAGACCCAGGACCAGAGCTCGGCCCAGAACCCTCAGTGCGTACGTCCCCGGTTTCACTGCCCTCGATCCACTTCTCTGCCGATCACGGACGGATCGCAGTCGACCACCACGTTAGCCCGCGGGTCCGACGTCGCTGACCAGCCGCGCCGGATGACGGCGGTGCTGCGCTGATATCGTGGCTCATCGCGGCGTGCGAGAGCGCACACGCACGCGCCGCTAGCTCAACTGGCAGAGCAGCTGACTCTTAATCAGCGGGTTCGGGGTTCGAGTCCCCGGCGGCGTACCAGGTGATGCAGCGGTTTGCCAGCAGCTTCGTAGGCCTCCTGGCTAGTCGTGACATAGACGCACCATGCCTACTCACTGGCGTTGGGGTGGTGGGTGGTGGAGATGATTGAGCCGCCAGCGCTGGGTGGGGTCGATCCATTTCGGTGGCCGGAACCAGGCGCGGTGGTCGCGGATCGCGACCTTCCATTCGGCCTTCTCGATCTCCCGGTGGTGATACGGGCACAGGAGTACCCCGTTCGACGTTTTCGTCTCCCCGCCGGCCAGCCAGGACAGGATGTGATGGCCTTGTGTCCAAGAAATAGGCCGGTCACAGCCCGGCCAGGCACAGCCCCGATCCCGTAGTTCCAGGGCGAGTCGGGTCTTACCGACGAACAACCGGTTCAGCCGCCCGCAGTCGAGCAGGTTCCCGTCCGGGTCCAGGACGGCGGTGAGGAACTCGGCGTCACACCCCAGCGCCCGAGTCAGGGCGGGCGAGAGTTCGTGTCCGCCGTTGGTCAAGCCGAAGCCGGTCGATCCGAGCAGTGAGCTGAGCGGGATGGTGACGATGATCCGCGGCTTGACCCCGCCCCGGGCGCGCAGCGCCCCACCGGCCAGCCCTTGCTCGCAGGCCGCGACCAGCGCATCTGCGCGGCGCTGCCCACGGCTGCGCGGGTCGCGGACCCCGTCCGGGTCCGGTGGCGGTGGTGCGGCGGCGGCGTCCAGCCATTCGGCGATGGTCGCGTAGCCTTCGGCGTCCAGGACGGCGCGGAGGATCCCGCCGGGCTTGTCATCGAACGGGGTCAGCGTCGCGGTGCGTGCCGCGGTGGCCTTGGCCTCCCGGTCGACGGCGTCGGCCTCGTCCCGGTCCTGGGTGCCCTCGGGATCAACTAACTCGGCCAGCCGCCGCCCCACGACGCCGAGCAGTACCGGGTCCAGCTGGGCGCAGAAGCCGATCATGTCGGCCTCACCCTGGGCCACCAGTGGTGCCGGGACCTCCTTGGCCAGCTCGCCGACGTAGCGGACGATGACCCGGGCCTGGTCCAGGCTGACCGCACCGGCGGCCATCGCCTCATGGGTGGCACCCAACCCCGACCGCAGTCCACGGGCGGTCGCGGTGAGCCGGCCCGCCTCGCGAGGGTCGCAGCGGTGCGCATCCCGCAGCCAGGCCCGGATCGAGGTCGAACCCCGCCGGCGGGCAAGGTCGCGGGCATCGACTTCGCCGACAGCTTTCAGCAGCAGCGCATCGACCTGCGCGCGCAGCCGCATCGCGGCGTCGACCCGGCCGACCACCTCATCGTCGGACAGCGACCACAAGGATGGCCCAGCCGCCCAGCCAAGCGCCCGCCCGATCTCCGCCAGCTCAACCACCGAACCTCCGGCGTTCGCCTCGGCTGACTGGATGCTCACAACCGAAACACTACGGATCAGGTCTGACATTTTCTGAAGCCAGAACGAGTGCAGCGCAATCTTTTTCGAGTATTTTCACCTACGCCGACGCCGTTGCGCAACTCCCTCGAGTTGCCCCCTGGCCCGCGACCTAGACGATGAGACTGATCAGCGTCGGCCGTGCGACGTGATCGGGCTCAGTCCCCGAAGAGTGTCTGGATCTGGGTGATGAAGGTGATTGCCGACAGCGTCCCGAACAGCAGGATCGACCAGCCGAGCGCACCCAGGCGAAGGCCGCGGACCCGGATCGGCTCCGGCAGGATCTTCCGGTTGATCAGGATCAGCAGCCCGGAATAGAGGAACATCATGAAGCCGCCGACCACGGCTGAGATCACCAGGAGCACGATCGGCTGGTCGAAGCCCGCAAGCAGGACGATGATGCCGATCGTGACCAGGCCCCACACCAGGCTCGCGTAGAGCTTGCTCTCGTTCACTGCCCGCGCGTAGGACGTCTTGACGACGTCGGCCGCCAAGCGGCTGGTGTAGTCGACGATTCCGAGGGCCGCCGCGAACAGCGCGAACGCACCGATGCCCCAGAAGAAGTACTGGAACCAGGAGCCGACCCGTTCGCCGAGACCTCGCCCTCGGTCTGGATGAACGAGATGTCACTGGCCAGATCCGGCCTGCCGAACACCGTCGCGAAAGCGAGCAGCGAGGTGAACAGGATCGTGAAGAACGTGATCAGCACGAAGGTCGAGAGCTGCTCGATATTGGCGAATTTCCACCATGCGCGCCAACGGGAGAGATTCTCTGACGTCGGCTCGAAGATGTAGCCCGTACTGGGTGCGGCCTCCGGTTGACCGGTGATCGGACTGACCAGTCGCGGGACGTACGTACCCATCCCGAAGCCCTTGTCGCGTATCCAGTTGGCCTGCACCAGGTTTTGCCCTCCACCGCCACCGGCGAACGCGAGCGCCCCGAGCAGGAGGGCGAAGCCGAGCTCTGCGGCCGGGATACGCGGCCGGGTGATGACCTCTGGCACGTCAGCCCAGGCCTCGGCGCCGATCGCGAAGATGGCACCGACTACGAAGAGCAATATGACTGCGGCGACCTTGAGCA
>JACCTM010000175.1 GCA_013812385.1 Geodermatophilaceae bacterium
GGTTCATCCTGGTGCACGAGATCGCACATATGTGGTTCTACGGAATGATCGGCAACTCGCAGTTTCGAGATCCGTGGCTGGACGAATCGTTCGCCTCCTACGCCGAGGTGCTGGTCGATGCTTCGGCACCGGACGGTACGGACTTGCAGATGCCGGGCGAGGTCGGCGGATCCATGGCCGATTTTCCGGACACCGACGAGTACTTCTCCGTCGTCTATGGCAAGGGGCGGGCGGCTCTGGTCGCCGCTCGCGAGGCCGCCGGACCGGACGCCTTCGACGCTGCCCTGCGCTGTTACATCAACAGCCAGGCGTGGCAGATCGCCGTTCCCGACGATGTCACAGTCGCGTTTGCCGAGCTGCCGGAGGCTCTCCGGATCCTCGAGGAGGCTGGCGCCTTCAGCTGATCGGTCAGCTCAGTTCGGACAACAGCCCCTGGATCCGGGCGATGCCCTCCACCAGGTCGTCATCACCCAGCGCGTAGGACAGCCGCAGGTAGCCGTCGGTGCCGAAGGCCTCGCCCGGTACGGCAGCGACTTCGACCTCGTCCAGGATCAACGTGGCCAGCTCCGCGCTCGTCGTCGGCGTACGGCCGCGTAGCTCCCGACCCAGCAGGGTTCGTACGCAGGGATAGGCGTAGAAGGCGCCCTGAGGTTCTGGACATGCCACACCGGGGATCTGCCGGAGCATGGACACCATCAGCTGCCGACGTCGGTCGAATGCCGCCCGCATACGCACGACGTCGTCCAGACCGCCGTTCAGGGCGGCCACGGCCGCTGCCTGGGACACGTTCGCGACGTTGGACGTGGAATGCGAGTGCAGGTTGGTTGCTGCGGTGATCACATCGGGGGGCGCGATCATCCAGCCCACCCGCCAGCCGGTCATCGCAAAGGTCTTGGCCACCCCGTTCAGCACGACGCAGCGCTGGGCCAACTCGGGAACGGCAACCGGCATCGAGACATGCTGAGCATCGCCGTAGACCAGGTGTTCGTAGATCTCGTCGGTGACCACCCATAGCCCCTGGTCGAGTGCCCACCTGCCGATCTCGACGATCTGGTCCGGCGGGTACACCGCACCGGTCGGGTTGCTCGGAGAGCAGAACAACAAAACCTTGGTACGCGGCGTGACGCGGCTGGCGAGCTGGTCGACCGAGACCAGGTAGCCGGTGCTCTCGTCGGTGATCACCTCGACCGGAGTGCCACCGGCGAGCCGGATCGCCTCCGGATAGGTCGTCCAGTACGGGGTCGGCAGCAGTACTTCATCGCCTGGGTCCAGCAGGGTCGCCAGAGTTTCGTAGACCGCCTGCTTGCCTCCATTGGTGACCAGGACGTCAGCCGCCGTGCAGGTCAGGCCGGAGTTGCGCTGGCTGGCCGCGGCGATCGCCTCGCGAAGCTCAGGCAGGCCTCCGGCGGGGGTGTACCGATGAAAGCGGGGCTCCTGACACGCGGCGATCGCTGCCTCGACGATGTGCTGTGGGGTCACGAAGTCCGGCTCGCCGGCCCCGAAGCCGATCACCGGCCGACCGGCGGCCTTGAGTGCCTTTGCCCGGGCATCCACGGCCAGCGTCGCCGAGGGGGCGATAGACCCGATCCGGCGCGATACTCGGGCGCCGACTGGTTGCTCGGACGCGGGCGCCGGCGCGGAGTGGGTGGTGTCCGGTGCGGAGTGGGAGGTGTCGGGTGCGATGAGGGTGGTGTCATTGGGCGACGCAGGGGAGGCCATGCGGGTATGTTCCCACGCTGGTGTGACTGGGCAGTGGAAGCATCCGGGCCTGCTCCCGTACACTCGCATCCTTGGGGGTAGCGACCCCTTAATCGGCTTGCCCGCGATCAGCCCTCGATGCCCGTGAGTGGTTGACGCACTGGCCTAGGGGTGTGGCTCAATTGGTAGAGCAGCGGTCTCCAAAACCGCAGGTTGCAGGTTCAAGTCCTGTCACCCCTGCGTAAGTAAGCGACCGGGGCAGATGCGCCCATGCGACGCGGCTGACGGCAGTGACCCGCGGATGCGTGCACGAATATGAAGTGAGGCAGGTAGGTGGCGAGCAACAGAGGCGGACGCCGGCCAGCAGGTCGTGGCCGGGTTGCCGGCGCGCGCAAGCGTCCACCGACTGGTGGTCCGGCAGGCGCGGTGAACGAGTCCTCGGACGTGACCGCCCCCGAGGAGGAGGCCGTCGTCGAGGCCCGGTCTACCCATGACGACCTGCCAATCAATGGCACGGTCGCGGATGACACGGCCGCGAGTGACACGGTCTCGGACCGCGAGGACGTCCTGCCTGATGGCGATATCTCGAACACCGAGATCTCCGCCGCGGTCAAGTCCGCCGACGACGAGGGGCAGTCCACCGACGACGTCAGCGATGACCGGGTCGAGGACGATGAGTCCACCGACCCCGATGTCACCGGTGCACTGGACGACGACGACGATCTGGATGACAAGGACGATGTGGACGTCGCCGCTGAACTGGACGACGACGATGACGATCTCGATGATGACGACGACGATCTGAATGACGACGATGATGATGATGCCGACGATCTGGATGACGCCGAGGACGCGGCGGAACCGGTGGCGGCTCCGCTGTCCGGGCGGCGCGCTCGTGCGGCCGCGGAGCGCGAGGCCGCTGCCGAACAGAAGTCGCCGCCGAACCGGAAGGACGCCGCCAAACCCGGTACGAAACCGGCCAAGAAATCTGCTGCGTCGGCCGCCAAGAAGGCCGGCTCGGCCAAGGGGAGTTCATCGACGGGGGCCAGCGCTGCCAATCGCCGCGGCTTGATGCGCTTCCTGCGCGAGGTGATCGCCGAACTCGGAAAGGTGGTCTGGCCGGGTCGCCGGGAGCTGATCGTCTACACCAGCGTGGTCATCGTCTTCATGACCTTCATGGTCGCCCTGGTGGCCGGTCTGGACATCCTCTTCGCGCAGGGGGTGTTGGCGGTCTTCGGCTGAGCCGGCCGAGCGAGCATCCCCATGAACCAGACCCCGTCGAGCACTGACCCGACCAGTGACACTTCAAGCCAGCCCCAGGAAGAGGACGAGCGCGTGTTAGCCGATACCCAACCGACCCAGGACATTGCGGGCGATGCCGCACCTGCGGATTCGGCCGCCAACGGCGAGATAGCCAACGGCGAGGCAGGCAGCGACGGCCCTCCCGCGCAGGAGCAGGACCCGATTGCGGCACTGAAGGAAACCCTGCGCCTGTCACCGGGGGATTGGTACGTCGTGCACTCCTATGCCGGTTACGAGAACAAGGTGAAGACCAACCTCGAGACCCGGATCACCTCGCTGGACATGGAAGACTTCATTTATCAGATCGAGGTTCCGACCGAAGAGGTCACCGAGATCAAGAACGGCAAGCGCCAGCTGGTCCAGCGCAAGATCTTCCCCGGTTACCTCCTGGTCCGGATGGAACTCAACGACGAGTCGTGGGGCGCGGTCCGCAACACCCCTGGGGTGACCGGCTTCGTCGGTGCCACGTCGCGACCATCCCCGCTGTCTCTCGACGAGGTCATCAAGATCCTGGTGCCCCAGACGAGCGCACCCAAGGCAGCCGAGGCCAAGGCGCAAGCCACCGTCGTAGACTTCGAGGTGGGCGAGTCGGTCACCGTCATGGACGGCCCGTTCGCGACCCTGCCGGCGACCATCAACGAGATCAATCCCGAGCAGCAGAAGCTCAAGGTTCTGGTCTCGATCTTCGGCCGGGAGACCCCGGTCGAGCTGTCCTTCACTCAGGTGACGAAAATTTGAGTCGCTGAGCAGACCCCTCCGTCAGCCGCCACACCACCGGAAGAAGAAGAGAAAGCACATGCCTGGAAAGAAGAAGCTCGCAGCCGTCATCAAGCTGCAGATCAAGGCCGGCGCGGCCACTCCCGCTCCGCCGGTCGGCCCGGCACTGGGTCAGCACGGGGTGAACATCATGGAGTTCTGCAAGGCCTACAACGCGGCCACCGAGGCCCAGCGTGGCGACGTCGTACCAGTCGAGATCTCGGTGTACGAGGACCGCTCGTTCACCTTCGTCACCAAGACTCCGCCGGCCGCCAAGCTGCTGCTGAAAGCCGCGGGCGTGGAGAAGGGTAGCGGCGAGCCACACAAGACCAAGGTTGCCTCGGTGACTCGCGAGCAGGTCCGGGAGATCGCGGCGACCAAACTCGACGACCTCTCAGCCACGGACCTCGATGCCGCCGAGAAAATCATCGCCGGGACCGCCCGGTCCATGGGAATCACGGTCAAACGCTGACTGTTCAGACGGCCGGCCAGGCGAAGCCCGGGCCGTGCTGGCAAGGATGAAAACGTGCGCCGGATTCACCGGCCTACGACGTGGGAGGGACCGCGCAGTCCCGCGATACCACGACCTCTCGAACCACTGAATCGCACAACAGGAGGAGCACCATGAAGCGCAGCAAGAGCTACCGCAAGGTCGCCGAACTGGTCGAGATGGACCGGCTCTACTCTCCGGTCGAGGCATCACGGCTGGCCAAGCAGACGTCGACCACGTCCTGGGATGCGACTGTCGAGGTCGCCATGCGTCTGGGCGTCGACCCGCGCAAAGCCGATCAGATGGTCCGCGGCACGATCAGCCTGCCGCACGGGACCGGCAAGACCGTACGGGTGATCGTGTTCGCCACCGGACCCAAGGCTGCCGAGGCCGAGGCTGCCGGTGCCGACGTGGTCGGATCCGACGACCTGATCGAGCAGATCCAGGGCGGCTTCCTGGACTTCGACGCCGCGATCGCTACGCCGGACCAGATGGCCAAGGTCGGCCGGATCGCCCGAATCCTTGGGCCGCGCGGTCTGATGCCCAACCCGAAGACCGGCACGGTGACCACCGACGTGGCCAAGGCCGTGACCGATATCCAGGGCGGCAAGATCAACTTTCGGGTGGACAAGCAGGCCAACCTGCACATGATCATCGGCAAGGCGTCCTTCGACGAGAAACAGCTGGTGGAGAACTACGCCGCCGCGCTGGACGAGGTACTCCGGGCCAAGCCGCCGTCGGCGAAGGGTCGCTACCTGCAGAAGGTCACGGTCAGCACAACCATGGGGCCCGGTATCTCCATCGACCCCAACCGCACCCGCAACGTCACCGTCGACGACGCTTCGGCCTAGCCGCACCTATCCGCGGGCTTTCGGGCGAACGCCAGCGCAGTCCACGGCGAGGCCGGTGTTCGCCGGTTGGCGGACATTCCGCGGCTGCTCGGCGAGATCGAAGGTTCGTGGGATGTCCGGATCGGCCCGCCGTACGAGCTGAGTTACAGCTACGTCGTCCCGGCCGCCACTTCCTCTGGTGTGCCCTGTGTCGTCAAGCTGACGGTGCCCGGAAGTCCCGGGCTGGACCGGGAGGCCGCAGCGCTTGGCGGCTTTGCCAGCCCCTGCCGCGACGCCTGGTAGATCGGGCCGCCGAACTGCTCGAGCAGTTATCGGCGACCTCTGCGCGCACCGTTCTGTTGCACGGCGACCTGCATCATCACAACATTCTGCAGTCGCAGCGCGAGCCGAGGATCACGACCAGATCGACGGCCGCCCGCTCGCGATTGCCGAGGCCATGGGGCGGCGCCTGCCTGAGTAATCAGCCGTGTGATCGACCGCGCGTCGGGCCCCGTTCCCGCTGGTGGCCTCCCGCTCGTAGTCTCTCTCGGCATGGAGTGGCAGAAGTGAAGTTCCTGGTGCTCTGGAAACTCGACCTGGCGCTGCTGTCACGAGAGATGGTGGGGGCCGTAGGCGACATGCCGACCTACGGTGCCCGCCTGGAACGAGAGGGAAAGCTGATCGCCCGGTATCACGTGGTGGGCCAACACGGCGGCGCGTGGATATACCAGGTGGAGTCGCACGAGGAGTTCGAGCGGCTGCTCGGCCGGGCACCGGTCTTCAACTTCGCCCGCTACACCATCCACCCGCTCGCCGACATGGACTCCGCGCTGGCGGGTCCTCCACCGATGGACTGACCCAATGTCGGCACCGGACCGCTCGCTCGTCCTGGCCCTGCGTCTGCGGGATCGTCGACGCTCGCTCGGGCTGACCCAACAGCAGGTCGTACGACGGCTGTCCGGCCTTGGGATCACGACCACGAACAAGGCCCTGTCCAGCCACGAGCACGGTGCTGGCATCGACGTCGCGAAACTGCCGGAGTTCGCGGCCGCGCTGGACTGCACGGTGACCTATCTGCTCGGACTCACCGAAGACCCGTCGAGCTGGCAGCCGGATGCTCAGCTCGGCGCTCGCAGCTCCCCCTCGGACGGTCGGACCTCCGCTGTGCGCCAAGTCCTTGATGTACTTGAGGACCAGATCCCGACGGCCGAGCCATTCGTCCCCGCCGAGCAAGCCCCCGATGCCCGACCGATGCCGGCCAAGAGCTGGATTCTCGGCCCGTACCCGACGACGCACTGAGCCGTCGACGGGTGCGACCTAATCGGCCCTGTCATTGACGATCGTCAGATGGTGCGCCGTGTGCCGGCCCAGCGCCTCCCGTTGTTCTTCGGTCAGCCGGTCGCAGACCCAATCCCAATGCACCGCTACCCGGTGACCGACGGCGAGGCCGTCTACCAGACCCGGCCCGTCGACCGCACTGCTCGTCGTCGCAGCGTTGGTTACCCCGCCGTTGGCTACCTGGCGTACAGCCGGGCCGAGAGCGAGCCGTCCCTCGTCGTAGATCAGTGGCTGTGACTCGACGGTGACCTGACCGTCGGCTATCTCGACGACCTGGGCCTCTCGGATGCGGCACTTGTCCAGGACGTTGAGTGCGTGGGAGTGCATACGCTCGTTTCCCAGCAGGCCGACCCATGGGTAGATGCAGAACACGTGAAAGCTGTGGTGGGCCAGTCCGTTGGTCACGCCACCAAGAGCAAGCTTGCTGAACTGCCCCACGCTGCGTCGGAACAGCTCCTCCATGGAGGTACCGAGAGCAGTCGGGCTGACCTGATCGAGCAGTTCGTTCCCGACCCAGTACGCCTCGACGACGCGTTCATCCAGCGGGTCCGGGATCCCGGCGGCGGCTGCAATCAGCTCGAGGTACGGCCAGGCGCCGGTGAACGCCTGCGCCACCACACGGAACCCGGCGTCCTCGGCATCCTCTCGCCCGTACTGCAGCAGGGAGCCGGTGTCGGCAGGCCCGCAGTAACCGCGCTCGTTGGGCGGATAGGCGTACCGCACGAACATTTCTGCGCCACTGGGCATCCAGCCACCTCCCGACAACATCATTCCACGGGCTTCCCAAATCGAGGAGTCGGGGCTTTACTGAATCGCAGATCTCAGGACAAGCTGAGGCGCCAACTGATCGGCGGTGAAGCGGGTGAGTGCCGAGCTCGGGCCGTCCGCTGGCGCCGCGGAGCCGCCCCCCAACCGGGAACGCCGCCGAATCGTGGTCACCGGCGTCGTGCAGGGCGTCGGCTTTCGGCCTTTTGTGTACGCGCTCACCCGCGAACTCGGGCTCTGCGGCTCGGTGGGCAACACCTCCGCCGGGGTCGTTGCCGAAGTGGAAGGCCCGCCAGCGGCCATCGCTGATTTCCTTCGTCGGGTGGGCACGGAGGCGCCGCCACTGGCCATGGTCGAGTCGATCACATCCGAACCGATACCGGTCCGCGGCGGCACCGAGTTCATGATCGCGGACTCGGCCGCGGGGATCGGTCGAACCATGGTGTCGCCGGATGTCGCTACCTGTGCCGAGTGCCTCGCGGATCTGAGTGACCCCGCTGGCCGTCGGTATC
>JACCTM010000234.1 GCA_013812385.1 Geodermatophilaceae bacterium
AGATCTCCGGCGATGCACTCTCCGATCGGGCGCAACGTCGTGCCCAGCGGGCTGTGCACCGAAGCGATCCGCTCATCTGCATCGTGATCGTCGTGCCCGCGGTCGGTCAGTCCGTGACCGGACACATGTAACGCGGTCTCCGGGCGCAGCGTTCCGGAGAAGACCCGGATCAACGACACCCGTCCGACGTACGGGTCGATGGTGGTCTTGATGACTTCGCCGACCAGCGGACCGGCCGGATCGGGGGTCAGCGGTTCCACCGGGCTGCCGTCGATCGCGGTGATGGTTGGCAGGGCGCGTTCTCCGGGATGTGGGAAGCCTCCGACCAGGAGCTCGAGCAGCGCGGTAATTCCCAGGCCGCTGATCGAACAGACCCCGAGGACAGGGAAGAACGAGCCGCGCGACACTGCGGTCTCGAGATCGTCGATCAGCGTCTCGATCTCGATGTCCTCGCCATCCAGATAGCGGTCCATCAGGGTCTCGTCTTCGCTCTCGGCGATGATCGATTCGATCAGGGCCCCGCGGGCTTCGACGATCCCGTCCCGATGCTCGGCCTCGGGTTCGCGAACGGTGGGGACATGGCCACCCGCACTGTGATCGAAGACCTGTTGGCTGAGCAGGCCGATCAGTCCGCAGACCGCGCCGTCGTCGCCATGCAGGGGGAGGTACAGCGGCGCGACGCCGTCCCCGAAGGCGGTCCGGCAGGAGTCCAAGGCCCTCTCCCAGTCCGCCCGTGGATGGTCCAGGCGAGAGATCACGACAGCTCGGGGGAGTCCGACGGCGGCGCATTCCTCCCACAGGGCCATCGTCGCCGCGTCGATGTCGTCGCCGGCCGCGACGACGAAGAGGGCGGCGTCTGCACCGCGTAGGCCGGCGCGCAGTTCGCCCACGAAATCCGCGTAGCCAGGGGTGTCGAGGAGGTTGATGGTGTACCCGCGGTGGTGCATCGGCGCCAGAGCGAGGGCGACGGAGCGCTGTTGCTTGAGCTCGGCGGGGTCGCTGTCACTGACCGTGCTGCCTTCGGTGATCGAGCCCATCCGGTTGATCTCGCCGGTAGCCGCGAGCAGTGACTCGACGAGAAGGGTCTTCCCGGATCCGCTGCGGCCCACCACAGCCAGATTGCGGATCCGGCTGGGATCACCGGCCGGCCCCACCGACCTTTCCCTCCCGCGGGTCGAACCGGATTGTTTGGACATGCCAGGAGCCTCCCTCGTGCCACGGCGCCATTCCGACCGCCGGGCGGCGATCACCTCAGGTACTCGACTCCTTACCCCTCGGGGCCGCGGGCCACAAGGCCTGTCAGCTCCCCGGCTAGAGTGGGCAACCCACCGAGTGCCGGAAGGCCGGTCCGCACACCTCATGCTCAACCTTCGCGCCCGCTCGTCGGTCAGCAGGGCACTGGCTCCGATCGGTGGCGGCCTTCACCGACTGGGCGTCAGTGCGAACGTGATTACCGTGGTGGGGACGGCGGGTTCGGTGGCCTCTGCCGTCCTGCTCTTGGGCACCGGTCGGTTCTTCCTCGGCGTCGTCGCGATCACGGTGTTCGTCCTGTTCGACCTGCTCGACGGCGCAGTGGCCCGGGCTGGTGCCACCGCGTCGCGGTTTGGGGCGGTGTTGGACTCCACGCTCGATCGGATCGCCGACGCGTCGATCTTCGCGGCACTCATCTGGTGGTTCGCCGGGTCAGCCGATCGGCCGGACCTGATCGTGGCCTGCCTCATCGCGCTCGTCCTGGGGCAGCTGATCCCGTACGTGCGCGCCCGTGCTGAAGGTCTGGGGATCAATGCCAGTGTCGGCATCGCTGAACGAGCGGTACGCCTGACTGTCGTCCTGACCGGCGTCGGTCTGAGCGGCTTGGGGTTGCCGATCGCTGTGCCGATCGCCCTGTGGCTCCTGAACACCGTCGGGGTCATCACGGTCGGGCAACGGCTGAACGCCGTACGGCGGGCTGCCTCGACGCCGCTGCCGGCGCCGCTGCCGGCGCCGCCGCCGGGGGCGACGGGTGACTGAGGTCGGAGTCGGCCAGCGTGCGACGGCGGCCGGGTTCGCCCTCGGCTGGCAGGCCGGGCCGGTCTTGGGCAGCCGAGCGGCCCGTGCCGTGTTCGACGGCGCCGCGGATGTGGGCTGGCGCCGGGGCGGGCCGGGAGTCGACCGATTACGGGCCAACCTTCGCCGGGTCGTGGGTCCGGAACGGAGCGAGTCCGATCTGGACGCGCTGACCAGACGCGGACTGCGGTCCTACGCCCGGTACTTCCGCGAGGTGTTCTGGATGCCAACGGCCGCGCCGAAGGTGGTCGCCGGCCGGACCCGCGCATCCGGTGAGTCCACGATCGCCGCGATCCGAGCACAGGGCCGGGGAGTGGTCTTCGCACTTCCGCACAGCGGCAACTGGGATGCCGCCGCGGTGGCGTATGGCGCTCGATTCGGCGGACCGGTCACGGTGGTGGCCGAGCGACTGCGTCCGGAGTCGCTCTACCGGCGGTTTCAGTCCTACCGGGAGTCGCTGGGAATGGTGGTGGTGCCGCTGACCGGCGGGCAGCGCCCGCTGGCCGGGTTGCTGGCGGCGACTCTGCGCGCCGGTGGCACGGTCTGCCTGCTGTGCGAGCGGGATCTGAGCGGCAGCGGAGTTCCGGTGACCTTTTTCGGCCAGACGATCACCGTGCCGCCGGGTCCGGCATTGCTGGCGGTGCAGACGGGCGCCGCTCTGGTTCCGGCAGTTGCCGGCTTCGACGGTGACGGCTGGAGCCTGGATTACTACCCCGAGGTGGTCGTGGATCGCCCCAACGCTTCAAAACGACTGCGGGACAGGGTCATCCAGGCAATGCAGGAAGTCGTCGACCAGTTCGCTGTCGGTATCGCCAGGGCGCCGCAGGACTGGCACATGATGCAGCCGTTGTGGCAGGAGGATCTCCAACCGGTTTCGACGGGGTCGCCTCGTTGATGCGCATCGGATTGGTCTGCCCGTACACCTGGGACATCCCCGGTGGGGTCCAGTACCACGTGCGCGATCTCGCCAAGACCTTGATTGCCCTCGGCCATCACGTTCAGGTGCTCACCCCGGCCAACGACGAGGATGCCCTCCCGCCGTACGTGACCTCGGCCGGTCGAGCAGTGCCGATTCGCTACAACGGGTCGGTGGCCCGGCTGCAGTTCGGACCGGTGGCCGCTGCCCGGGTGCGGCGTTGGCTCAAGGACGGGCACTTCGACGTATTGCATGTGCACGAGCCCTCCGCGCCGAGTCTGTCGTTGTTGACCTGCGTACTGGCCAAGGGGCCGATCGTGGCCACCTTCCATGCCGCCACCGTCCGGTCCCGGTGGCTCTCGGCTGTCGGTGGTGTCCTGCAACCCTTCATGGAGCGGATTTCCGGACGAATTGCGGTGTCGGACCTGGCTCGTCGGGTCCAGGTGGAGCACCTGGGCGGTGATGCGATCGTGATCCCCAATGGCGTCGACGTCCCGCACTTCGCGTCGGCGGAGCCGCTTCCGGGATATCCGAGAGCCGGATTGACGATCGGCTTCCTCGGCCGTTTCGACGAACGCCGCAAGGGGCTGCCGGTGTTGCTGGAGGCCCTGGAGTCAGTGTCGCTACAACACCCCGACCTGCGCCTGCTCGTGGCCGGCCGCGGGGACGAATCCGATCTTTACGACGAACTTCCGGACGCTCTCGTCGACCGAGTGAGCCTCCTCGGAGAGATCTCCGAGGACGACAAGGCGCGGATGCTCGCCTCGATCGACATCTACTGTGCGCCCAACCTGGGTGGCGAGAGCTTCGGGGTGATCCTGGTCGAGGCGATGGCCGCAGGTGCGGCGATCGTGGCCAGCGATCTCGACGCCTTCCGGCGGGTTCTGGACGACGGCGCGGCCGGCATCTTGGTGCGTCGCGGCAGCGCCAGCGCACTGGCGGACGCGCTGTCTCAACTTATCGGTGATCCGGCAAGACGCGAGAAGTTGATCCTGTCCGGTCAACTCGCCGTGCAGGACTACGACTGGCCGGTCGTATCCGCCCGGATACTGGCTGTGTACGAGACGGTCGTCTCGCGCGT
>JACCTM010000473.1 GCA_013812385.1 Geodermatophilaceae bacterium
CCGATGACCGCGTCGTGATGCGCCAGTGTCGCCGGGCCGGGACTGGTGCGCGATTGCAAGAGCGGTATCGCCCATGGGTGGACCCTCAGCACACGGCGGGCCGAGATCGCCCGCCGGCGCATTTCCGCATGCCAGTCGCCGTCAGCCGACGGTAGGTCGATCTCGCTGTAGACGAGGTCGACGATGCCGTCGAGGATCTCTTCCTTGTTGGCGACGTGGTGATAGACCGCCATAGGTTTCACGCCCAGTTCAAGTGCGAGAGTGCGAATCGTCAGCGCTGCGAGTCCCCCCGCGTCGGCAACCGTGATGGCGCCGCGCAAGACCCGGTCTCGGCTGAGGGGGATGCGTTCTCTAGGACTGTCGGCGATTTGTTACGCGTACATGCGGCGGGCCTTGACCGGGGGACGTGGCACATGATGGCCGGCAAGCCGTACCTGCTCCGCGTCATTGGTTTCGGATTCCGCAGGCCGAAGAACCGGGTGCCCGGGCTCGACGTCGCCGGTACGGTGGTCGCCGTCGGGTCGGCGGTGACCCGGTTCTCCGCAGGGGACGAGGTGTACGGGATGTCTCGGGGCGCTTTCGCCGAGTTCGCCGCTCTCCGAGAGGACAAGCTCGCCCGCAAGCCGGCGAACCTCACCTTCGCCCAAGCCGCAGTGGTTCCGATCTCAGGGGGCACCGCCCTGCAGGCCCTTACCGACGCGGGTGGCCTCGAGCATGGGCAGAAGGTGCTGATCACCGGCGCGTCCGGCGGCGTCGGCAGCTACGCCGTACAGCTGGCCAAGGCCTTCGGCGCCGAGGTCACTGCTGTCTCCAGCACATCGAAGGTCGACCTCGTACGGTCACTCGGCGCCGATCACGTCATCGACTACACCCGAGAGGACTTCGCCGACGGTGCGCACCACTACGACCTGATCATCGACATCGCCGGGAACCCGACACTGTCCCGGCTGCGTCGCGCGCTCACGCCGACGGGGTCGGCCGTGATCGTCGGCGGCGAGGAAGGCGGCAACATCACCGGCGGCTTCGGCCGGTCGCTGAGGGCACCATTCGTGTCGCTGTTCATGGGTCAGCGGCTGGCCATGCTGGCCTCCAAGGAACGCGCCACCGATCTGGAACGGCTGACCCCGCTCATCGAGAGCGGCAAGGTCACACCCAGCGTTGACCGTACGTACCCGCTGGCCCAGGTCCCGGACGCCATGCGCCACCTCGTCGCCGGAGAGGTTCGCGGCAAGGTCGCCATCACCATCTGACCCACCGCTCAACCTGTCCTGAAACCTTCCGCCCCAACGTCATTAGGAGATTGATCATGACCGCACCGAGCATGCCGTACCCCGCCCGGCTGAACATCGACTATCCCGAGAAGCTCGATCGGCTGAGCACATTCTTCAGGCTCATCTGGGCCATGCCGATCGTCATCGCCCTGACGCTGCTCACCGCAGCTGGGGGCGAGACGGTGGTCGCGGAGACCGGCGAGGGGATCCGCACCACCGGCGGCGGGATCCTCAGTGGGCTCTTCGTCGCCACGATGCTGATGATCGTGTTCCGGCTGCGGTACCCGCGCTGGTGGTTCGACTTCGCCAGAGAGCTGACCCGCTTCTCGGCGCGGGTAGGTGCTTTCCTGTTCCTCCTGACTGATCGGTATCCCTCGACCGTCGAGGAGCAGTCGGTGCACCTCGAGATCGACTACCCAGATGTCGAGCGCGGGCTCAATCGCTGGCTGCCGCTGGTGAAATGGCTGTTAGCGATCCCGCACTACATCGTGCTTGTCCTACTCATGGTGGGCGCCGTCGTCGTAGGGCTTGTTGCTTGGCTGGCCATCCTGTTCACCGGGCGGTATCCACGGCCACTGTTCGACTACCTGGTCGGCGTGGGGCGATGGGCCCTGCGAGTCAACGCCTATGCGTTCCTGCTGGTGACCGACCGATACCCGCCCTTCAGCCTGAGATGAGCTTCGACGCTTCGACGGCGGCCTCGGGCTCCAGCGGGCCGATGGCCGGCAAGACGGTGCTGATCACCGGTGGCACGAGTGGCATCGGGAAGGCGACCGCGCTCGGCCTGGCCGAGTTGGGTGCGCACGTCGCGATCACCGGCCGGGACGTCGGTCGTACGGAGGATGCGGCTCGCGAGATCCGGGCCAGGCGGCGGTGGGCAGGTGGA
The DNA here is from genome assembly GCA_013812385.1 of Geodermatophilaceae bacterium. Taxonomy (GTDB): domain Bacteria; phylum Actinomycetota; class Actinomycetes; order Mycobacteriales; family Geodermatophilaceae; genus JACCQS01. The sequence goes on from JACCTM010000473.1 coordinate 2,158, forward strand.
CGTGTTCGTCGCCGACCTGACCGCGCAGTCGGAGGTGCGGCGACTGGCTGACGAAGTGCTGCAACGCTTTTCCCGACTCGACGTGGTGGTCAACAACGTAGGCGGGTACTGGAACACCCGGCACGTCACCGTTGACGGGTTCGAGTGGACCTTCGCCCTGAACCATCTCGCGCCCTTCCTGTTGACGAACCTGCTCCTCGACCGGTTGACGCACAGCGCGCCCGCCCGCGTGGTCACCGTCTCGTCCAACGCGCACTCGTTGGGGCGGATCGACGTCGAAGACCTTCAGGGCGAAAGGTCCTACTCGGGCGCCCAGGCCTACAACCAATCGAAGCTGGCCAACGTTCTGTTCACCTACGAGTTGGCCAGGCGCCTTCGCGGGACCTCTGTCACCGCCAACGCACTGCACCCCGGCGCGGTGAGCACCTCGTTCGGAGCCGAGGACCCCGCCACCATCCAACGACTATTCGTCCCGTATATACGGCCGTTCATGAAGTCGCCGGCGAAGGGCGCCGTGACGTCGATCCACGTAGCTTCCGCTCCGGAGCTCGAGAAGGTGACGGGGCGCTACTTCGCCAACCGCAAGGCCAAGAAATCTTCCAAGCACACCTACGACGAGGCAGCTGCAGCAAGGCTCTGGGGGATCAGCGAAGACCTGGTCGGCCTGGCCCCAGCCGTCTGACCGCCGGAGCTTGCGATCCACGTCCATCAACCACCCATGAACCCCTCGAGGGAACCCAGTACGTAGATCACCAGCAGGACGACGGCGAGGCAGAGCAGCAGGACTACAACAACCGGAACGACGACCCACCGACGCTTGAAGCGCCACCTCGGCCGCTGTGATGCGGGCCGTGCGGGCTGTGCGGGCGCACGGATCGGCGCCTTCTCCCTGGACGGATTCGCCGGTCCGCCCGCGCTGGGCGACGTACGTCCGTGCGTTGCAGCTGAAGCGGTCTCGGCAGCCTTGTGCGCAGCCTTGCTGGCCAACGAGCGCGTTGCCTTGGCCAAGGCAGACAGGTCAGCGACGTCCAGGCGCTCCACCTTGGTCGGTTGGCGAGGGACGTACGAAGGCGGCGGCGGTGCGGGCGGTCGGTTCATCGCAGGGACGGGTCCCACCAGCACCTGGTTCAGGCCAGCCTGTACCTGGTCGACGGTCATCCGTTGAGCCGGGTCCTTGGTCAGGCAACCCAGCAGAACCGGCGTCAGTGGTCCGGCGGCCAGAATCGGAGCCGGCGGCTCGGTGATGACCGCAAGCAGCGTTGACATCGCTTCGCCGCGGTCGAACGGCGGCCGCCCCTCCACAGCGGTGAAGAGGGTCGCCCCGAGTGACCACACATCCGCCGCAGGCGAGGGAAGTTCGTTGCGAGCCCGCTCCGGTGACATGTACGACGGCGATCCCAGGAGGATGCCCGCTTCGGTGAGGCCGGATTCTCCGCTGGACGTGGCGATGCCGAAGTCGGTGAGCCACGCTCGCCACTCCGCCCCGATGAGGACGTTGTCGGGCTTCACGTCGCGGTGCACGATTCCGGCCCGGTGGGCTGCCTGCAGTGCTCCGAGCAGATCCAACCCGATCCGGGACACCAGATCCGGGGGCATCGGGCCCTGATCCTGGAGCACCTGTGCCAAGGTGCGAGAGGGTATGTGCTCCATCACGATCCACGGCCTGCCGTCCTCCTCGACGACGTCGTGGACGGTGGTCACCCGCGGATGCGTGAACCGCGCGGCGGCTCGCGCCTCGCGCAGCGTCCGCTCGCGCAGCAGGCGTCGTTCCTCCACGGCGGCGGCATCGAAGGTGACTTCCTTGATCGCTACCTGCCGGCCCAGGACGGAGTCGGTGGCCAGCCAGACCGTACCCATTCCGCCGCGCCCCAAGGGCGTACGCAATGTGTACCGGCCGGCCAAGACCCGGCCTGCGCCGACCGGCTCGGCCATCATGAGTCGAAGTTACCCGGAGCAGTACCGACGAAACTGTCAGCGTGATCGACCGCCGGGTCAGCCTTGCGGGACGAACGCCTCGTAAGCCGGGAGTACGAGGCGCATCAGCTGGCGGGCGAAGATCGGGAGCGACAGTTCGGGGTAGCGGTCCAGCTCAACCCGGGCTGGCTGCGATACCGGAGCTGGGCGGTGAGCGTCAGATCCCGGTCATCCGGCTCGACCCGATCAACTCATCCGAGCATGGCAATCAGATCCTGGGTGTACACGGCGACGAAAGCCGCAGCTACCACGAGCCCGAACCCGGCCGCGACCGCGATGGGACGGAGACGCGGAAATCGTTGCCTCGCGATCCATCCCACTAGGCCGACGCCCACGATGAGCTCACCCCACCAGTACGGCGGGTAGGTGGTGTCGGCGATGTAGATCAGTCCGTAGATGCCCTCGCCGATCAGTAGGCCGGACATCGCACCTGACCCGAGGGCTGCGAGTGTCGGAGCCCCGGACCTGACGGCATGAGCGGCGAGACCGATGAGGGGTCCCATCAGGATGGCAGCGGCGCCCCAGAAGACGATCAGCGACGACGACGAGACATCTCCTCGGATACCGGCTGCCACAACGTATCCGGCGAGCAGAGTGACAAGTGTCAGAGCACCGCACAAGGCGGCGAGCCTGGGGCCGCCGGCAAGTAGGGCGAGTCCGAACGCGATCAGGGACCACGATCCGCTCGAGTTGGCCAGTGAGCCCAGCTCCGGAGGGAGCCATTCCTGGCCGTTCGCGGTGAGCGCGCCCAGGCCCAGACCGGCTCCGCAGGCGCCAGTCAGCAGCCAAAGAG
>JACCTM010000312.1 GCA_013812385.1 Geodermatophilaceae bacterium
AGCCGGAGGCCTCGGTCGCGGCCATGCACACGCGTTGGTGGATGCTCTCGCGCTACGACTCGGCCCTGGTCACGACCGCGGACGGGACTGCTCAGTCCTGGTACCAGCGCGATCCTGCGACGTTCCGTTCCATGCTCGCGCGCAGCGTCGCCCTGCACCAACGGGCCGCTCGGGAGTGGCCGGCTCTCGCCGAGCAGTACAAGGCCGCTCTGCCGGAGCTCACCTCACCGCAGGTATGGGACAAGACTTTCGGCCTGCACTGACGCGGGGCGGCCCGAGTTGCCCGTACTGAGGGCCTATCCGCAACCGCCCTCAGCGTTTCCGTAACAGCGTGAGTCCATCGGCAATCGGGAGCAGCACTGTCTCCCAACGATTGTCGGCGATGAGCCCGTCGTTCAGGGCAATGACGGCCTCGTCATCGGCACTGGTCTCGGCGGTCCGGAGCACCCGTCCGCCTCGCAGCATGTTGTCCAGCAGGACAAGTGCGTTGGTCTTCATCAGCGGGTACAGCGCGGCGACGTACCCGGCGTACCCGGTCTTGTCCGCGTCGACAAAGGCGAAGTCGTACGTCGGCTGCTCGGGCAGCGCCGCGAGTGTCTCTGCAGCCGGTCCGATCCGCAACTCGATCCGGTCGGAGACACCGGCCCGCTCCCAGTGACGGCGGCCGATCGCGGTCCACTCCGCGTTGATGTCGCAGCACAACAGTGAACCGTCCTCGGGCAGCGCTCTGGCCACAGCCAGGGCCGACAGGCCGGTGAACGTCCCGATCTCGATCGCCCGGCGTGCACCGACCGATCGGGCGAGCAGCGTCATGAAGGCCGCCTGATCGGACCCGATCTGCATGTTGACCTCGGGCATTGCCGCGGTCTCGGCGATCAGCGCCGCCATCACCTCGTCCGGCGCTTCGGTGTGCGCCACGACGTAGTCCGACAGAGCGGAACTGATCAGGGAAGATCTAGGTGTCATAGCGTCTGATCATGGCCCACGCAGATGACCTTCCGCACGAGCTGTCTGCATACCTGCGCAAGGACCCGTTGGCTGTCCATCTCGGCATCGAGATCGAGGAGATCAGGCCCGGATACGCGCGGGCCCGCATGATTGTCCGCGCGGAGACGCTCAACGCCCTTGGGGTCGCCCATGGCGGTGCGACGATGTCGTTGGCTGACACTGTCTTCGCTGCCGCATCCAACAGCCATGGCAGACAAGCACTTGCCATCGATCTGCACACCGAGTTCCTTTCCGCCGGGGCGCTCGGCGAGGTCCTTGTCGGCGTGGCCGAGGAGTTGCACCTGACCCGCCGGATGGCCGTCTACCGGGTGTCGGTAGTCGCCGAATCCGACGGTCGGCGCGTGGCCGAAGTCTTAGCCAGGGTCTACCGACGAGACGACCCACTCCCCGGAGCAGAGGTCGGGTCGTCATGATCGGCTCCGTCGTCGGCCTCCGAACCACAGCCATGACCCGGATCGCGGTGGTCGGTCTCGGGCTGATCGGCGGGTCCTTCGCCCTGGCTGCTCGACAGGCCGGGCATGCCGTCCTGGCCTGGGACGCCGACCCACGGACCCGCGAAAATGCTGCGCGACGGGGACTGACCGTCTCGACGGACCTGTCCTCGGCCGAGCTGATCGTCCTCGCTGTGCCCCTGCCCGCGCTGACCGACGGCTTGCCGGCTCTGCTCGCCGGCGTGCAGTTGTCGGACCGGGCGACGATCACCGATGTCGGGTCGGTCAAGGAGCCGGTGGTTGCCGCGATGCGAGCCGCAGGGCACTCCAATCGCTACATCGGGGGACACCCGATGGCGGGCACCGAGCGGTCCGGTTTCCCGGCCGCCTCTGCCGATCTGTTCACCGGCGCGCGATGGGCACTGTGCCTGCACGATGACGACAGCGACACCCAGGTGCGCCGGTGGCTGGAGGTCGCGGCGGTGTTGACCGGCCTCGGTGTCTCGGTGCTTGCACTGACGCCCGCCGAGCACGACGCGGCCCTGGGCATGGTCAGTGGGTTGCCACACCTGCTGGCGCTGGCGCTGGCCGCGTCGGCGCAGCAGTACGGACCTGTGGCCAGGACACTGGCCGCGGGTAGCTTCACCGATCTGACCCGGGTGGCCGGAACTGACCCGTTGCTGCTGCACTCGGTCACCCTGCGGAACGAACCCGCCGTACGGGCGGCTTTTCGACTCGTCAACGAGCAGCTCGACCGACCGTGGGAGGAACTCATCGAAGCAGGGCACACGGCCCGAGAGTCTCTGTCCCACGATGTGAATGCCGGTGGCTTGAGTCGTACGGAAGCGTCCGCGGTCGGGGCCGAGCAACTTCTCGACCTGTGCCGGGGTGGCGCGGTCATCGAGACCGTCGACCTCGACGCCGACCTGATCCGATATCGGAACGTGACAGCGCCGTAGCGACTCAACTGCCAAACCTGCTCCGCTGGGCCTCCCGGTCACCTACTTTCAGGGACCCATTGGCCAGGAGAAAGGCAAGCATGAGCACGGGTTCAGGCAGCAGCACTCGGACGTGGTTGAAGCGCAGGGTGGGTCGGGCACTGGAGGGTTCCCTCGAGCAACTCATGGAGCGCGAGCGTGCGGAGAGCAAGGCCCGGCACGACGACCTGATCGCGTGGCTCACGAAGTTCGAGCGTCGGCAGCGGCGCGACGTCTATACCGCCATGGAGAGATCAGCTGCCGACGACTCGGCCACCTTCGCGGTCGAGGCCTTTGGTGATGTCCAGCCCTCCTTCCATCCACACGACACCCTGCGACACGCCATGGAGCAATCCCCGTCGACCGGGCTCTCCCTGGAGTTTGGCGTCGCCACGGGACGCACGCTGGCAATCATGGCCGAAACCCGGGGCCGGAGAAAGGTTTTCGGATTCGACTCGTTCGACGGCTGCCAGAGCACTGGCGCTGGGGTTTTGAAATGAAAGCCTTCGCCACCGGAAAGGCGCCCGTCGTCCAGGGAGCGACGATCATCGAGGGGCTGTTCCAGGACACACTGTCGGAATTCCTGGTCAAGCATCCGGGTCACCTGGCCATCGCCCACATCGACTCGGACCTGTATTCCTCGGCGGTCTTCGTTCTGCAGCAACTGCGACCCCCGCATGGTCGACGGCACCGTGATCGTCTTCGACGAGTTCTACAACCACCCCGGCTGGCGCGACCACGAGTACCGCGCCTGGCAGGAATTCGTGGCCGAGACCGGGTTGGAGTTCGTGTACCTCGGTGCGACAGCCGACGACGAGCAGGTCTCGGTGCGGATCACCGCACCACCGAAGCCGAGCTCGTCGACCTAGAGGTTGCCCCGAGCCTCTTGCTCGCGCTCGATGGCCTCGAACAGCGCCTTGAAATTGCCCTTTCCAAAGCCCAGCGAGCCATGCCGCTCGATCATCTCGAAGAACACCGTGGGCCGGTCACCGATCGGCTTGGTGAAGATCTGCAGCAGGTAGCCGTCCTCGTCGCGGTCGACCAGGATGCCGCGGCCCTGCAGCTCCTCGACCGGGACGCGGACCTTGCCGATCCGCGCGCGTAGCTCCGGGTCCTCGTAATAGGAGTCCGGCGTGGCCAGGAACTCCACGCCCTCGGCGCGCATGGCATCGACGGTACGGAGGATGTCGTTCGTGGCCAGAGCGAGGTGCTGCGCACCAGGGCCGCCGTAGAACTCCAGGAACTCGTCGATCTGGGACTTCTTCTTCGCGATCGCCGGCTCGTTGAGCGGGAACTTGACCCGGTGGTTGCCGTTGGCCACGACCTTGGACATCAGCGCGGAGTAGTCAGTGGCGATGTCGCCGCCGATGAACTCCGCCATGTTCACGAAGCCCATCACCTTGTTGTAGAAGCCGACCCACTCATCCATCTTGCCGAGTTCGACGTTGCCGACGACGTGGTCTAACGCCTGGAAGAGCCGCTTAGGAGCGCCCTCGCGCTTGATGTACCCGGACGTACGCGTCGCGAAGCCGGGGAGGTACGGACCGCTGTACTGCGACCGGTCGACCAGGGTGTGCCGGGTGTCGCCGT
>JACCTM010000326.1 GCA_013812385.1 Geodermatophilaceae bacterium
GCGATTCGCAAGATCTGGACGTACCGCTTGCTGCGGGCGATCCTGCCGCGCACGTCGCGGCGAAGATTCCGGATCCGAGGCAACGATCCGGTGGGCACCAGAGCCTCGGCGACAACCAGGAACACCAAGCCGATCAGGACCGAGATCAGCACCACCAGCGCCAGGAACGACACGCCAGCGCCAATGCCCAAGGTGACCGGGCCAAGGATTGCTTCGGCAAGCACTGGGAGAAACGCGAGGGTGAGCAAACCGGCCACCGCCAGCCGGATCAGCCCGAACCGCACGCCGAGCAGGCGCTGCGCCACAGGGACGAAGACGAGCATGAAAACGGCCAGGTTGATCGGGCCGATGACCCAGACCAGGATGTCCACGTATCGCCCGCTCCCAGCCCGACGCGCCGGGCTCTCCCTCGCGAACGGCTCGACAACCTCGTCGGTGATCCAGCCGCCTCAAAAGCCGCCAGCCTGCGGTTGTACGAATCCCGTCGACGGTTGTCTAGTCCATTCGGCCCCCCGGCTCCGGTACCAGGTGTATCTCAGTGACCGGTGACGGCCCCGCTCAGACGTGCCAGGATTCGCGGATGGCCGACCGGTCCTTCCTGACGAGCGAACCGAGATCGCTCCGCTGCTGGTCTCCGAGCTGAAGAGATCGTTGCAGTTCTACGTCGAACGGCTCGGCGCGGCAGTGCTCAAGGCTGGGTGAGCTATGCAGTGCTGCGTCTGGGTGCTGAGCGGATACATCTGGTGACTCCTGGGCCGCCCACCGACGACAAACCCGGGATCAGCCTGGTGGGGCCGGCCGACCGCAACCACCCGACCGGTGAGGTCGTGCTGCATGTCAACGATTGCCATCAGGTATACGCGGCCCCGGTCGAGCGTGGCGGCAGGTTAGTGGGGCCACCGAACGAATTGGCGTGGGGTGGTGAGATCCGGTGCTTCCTGCTGGACCCCGACGGACACCTGATCGAGTTTGAGTCCGACCACCGGTACCGACCAACCGCGCTAGGATTTTGCGCCCACTCAGCTCAGGGCGTCGACCCGGGCGCGTACGTCGGCCGGCGGTGCGTGACCGAGCGCATCCGCAGCGGTGGCAATGCCGGTGGCGCGCAAGTGAAGTGCAGACGTCGAGGGCCGCGACATTGGCCCCCGCTTCGGCGAACGCCCGGGCGTGGTTAGCGCCTTGACCACGTCCCGTTCCCGTGATGAGAACGACCTTGTCATGCAGGCCCCGAAGCTCAACGCCCATCCTGGTCACCTCGTTGCTCGTCGGTCGTACCCGTGCCCCAGCTTTGTACGGCAGCGACGGTGTGACCGCAAGCACGCGCCGTTGGTTAGTCGTCGGTTCCTGCACGACGCAATGCAGGTTAGGCAACCCGTGAATGCAGGGGGAGGCCGGGCCCAAAGAGCCGGTATGGACGGCTCCTCGTGCCTGTCCTTGGCAGGCTCAGGCCGTGCTGTACTTCCACTTGCTGGTCTCAATCAGCTGGGTTGGCATCTCGGGCACCGAGGCGATGAGAGCGTCACAGCTGGTGATGGCATTGCGTTTGCCGGCAGCGCGAGGGGCACGGGGTAGCGGCTGGTCCGCTCGACCAAGGCCTATCGCCGTGGTGAGGAGACCGCCGGCGCGGGGGAACTGCCACCCTCAGGCGTTGGTCGGTGCGGGCCGGGCCGGCCTGCTTGGGTCAGGTACGGGCCGTCCAGGCCCACGGCCAGCAATCGGCGACCGTGGGCCGGCTCTGGTGACAAGGGCAGACTTGCTGGGCGGTGGCCACGGTCAACACAGCCTCGCCACGGGCCGGGCTGCGGCTGGTCGACGAGGTCGCGGCCATCGGTGAGCTGGCTGGCTACCCGCTGCTGCGCGGTCCGCGGTGACCTGCCTGAACGCCTCGGCGAACGCGCGGATCGCCCGCAAGGAGCAGGAGCAACAGGTGTTTCGGGCCTGGGCGCAGGGCCTGGTGGTTGATCGTTTGCGACCATGCGGTCGTGTCCGCCCCTCACCAACCACCCGGCTGCGGATTCTGCGCTGGTCGCGGTCGCGCTGCTTGTCGTCTGCGCGATCCCGCTGGCCTCGGTCAGTCCCTGGCTGTTGCTCCTGTTCGCCCTGCCTGCCTGGTGGGGGCCTACCTCCGGCGCAGCGGGGTGGACGTCGACGCGGAGGGGACCGCCTCATCGTCCCCGGCCTGTCGACATCGGCATGAGACCCAGCGTTCGCGTGAGCGACCACAACGGCTCGACGGCAACCGGGGTCAGACTCACGTGCTGCAGGACGGCGTCGGAGGCGGCGGCTTGCGCGGTGGCCGTGAGGTCGCGGGTGTCGGGGTGATGCTGGCGCAGCAGGCCGCGGTAGGCGTGGGTGATCTGGTCCTGGG
>JACCTM010000342.1 GCA_013812385.1 Geodermatophilaceae bacterium
ACAGCACTGTGCCGGTGGCCGCGAAGCCCAGGTACATCAGGACGACCAGGATCAGCGGCAGGCACGCGCCGTACACCCCGAACTGGGCCCGGCTGGAGATCATCTGCGGGATACCCATCCGCGGCCCTGGGCCGAATGCAGCGCCATCACGATGCCGCCGGCGATGTTGCCGATCAACAGCCCGATGATCGCCCACAGCGCGTCCGCGCCGAACACGACGGCCAGTGCACCGTCGACGATCGCGGTGATCTGCATGTTGGCGCCGAACCACAGGGTGAACTGATCCCCCGGACTGCCGTGCCGCTCGCTGTCGGGGATCACATCGATCGTTCGGCGCTCCACCTGAACAGCCATCTGACGTCCTTCCTCCGCGATGCGTACCCCAGCCCGATGATTCTCTCGCCGTTCGAAGATCATGAGCGCTCCAGGTGAAGTTTCGCTGTACCGGGGCGCTCATGATCATGAGATCGGCACCAGACAGAGGCCGGCGGGCTATCTCGACCGGTCCGTACCCGCATGCACCGGTCGGGAGTGAGCGGGTGCCGCTAGGTCGCGAGGCGGCGGGCGACGACGAAGCGGTCGCGGCCGGTCAGATCCTGATGCGTGGTCGCCGGTGAGAAGGCGTTCGTACGGTCGACAAGTTTGCGTACGGCCGCGCCCTGGACGTCGGCATGTTCCATCACGAACAGCCCACCCGGCCTCAGCAGGCGGACCGCCGCCAGCACGACGTGTCGCGGCACGTCCAGCCCGTCGGGGCCGCCACCGAACAACGCCAGCGGCGGGTCATGGTCGGCCACCTCGCGTTCGGGCGGGATGCCGTCATCGGGGATGTAGGGCGGGTTGCTGATCAGGATGTCGGCCTTGCCGTCGAGGTCGGCCAGCAGTGCCGGATCACTGACATCACCCATCTCGACCCGGACCGTCCGGAGGCCGTTCGAGTCGACCCCCGACCGGGTGGGGACAACTGTGCCGAGGCCAGCAGTGTGGGGGAGCTCTGTGGCGGGGAAGGCAGTATCAGGGCCAGCGTCGTCGAGGAGGGGCGTCGCGTTGACCCGCGTCAGTGCCACAGCGGCCGGATCGGCGTCGACGGCGACGACGCAAGAGCCCGGTACCTCCACCGCCACCGATAATGCGATAACCCCTGAGCCGGCGCACAGGTCGATGACCAGCGGTACCTTCCCGGCGGCGACCAAGCGCCTGGCCTCATCCACGGCCTGCTGGGCAACGACTTCGGTCTCTGGCCGGGGCAGGAAGATGCCGGCCTGCACCCGAACGGTCAGGTAGCGGAAGGCGGCGTACCCGACGATGTGCTGCAACGGCTCTCGCGACGCCCGCCGCCGTACAAGCCGCTCCATCTGGTCCTCGAAGGCCGCCGGCAGCGTGGGCGGCATCGCGAGGATCAACTGCGGCACGCCGAGAGCGTGCTCGGCCAGGGCGATCGCATCGACGCGCGGGCTGGGCACGCCAGCGGCGGCTAATCGGGCGGTCGCCTGCGCGAGCGTCGTACGCAACCGTGCATCGTCGCTGCCGCTCAGGCCAACGCCTCCCGGAGCAGGCTGATCTCGGAGCCGCGTTCGGGTGGTCCGCCCGGAGTCTCGAGGATCACCGGTGCACCGGCGGCACGGACCACCGCGATCAACGCATCGGTCTCGATCTCACCGCTGGTCAGTCCGGCATGACGGTCCCGACCGGAGTCCGCACCGTCGCGAGAGTTGTTGCAGTGCACTAGATCGATCCGTCCAGTGATCGCCCGTGCGTCCTCGACGGAGGTGGCCAGGTCGATCCCGCCGGCCCAGGCGTGACAGGTGTCGAGAACGAAACCGGCGCCGAACTCGCCAACCGCGGCCCATAGCTTGTCGATCGCCTCCAGCCGGCGGGCCATGGCCTTGTCGCCGCCAGCGGTGTTCTCGATGAGGATCGGCAGCGGAAATCCGCCTTCCTCCTGCTGGCGTTGAAACACCTTGTGCCAGTTGTCGAACCCGACCGCCTCGTCATCGTCAGCCAGAACATGCCCGCCGTGCACGATCAGACCCTTCGCCCCGATCGCGGCAGCGGCCTTCGCGTGCGAGCCCAACAGTTTCCGGCTCGGGATCCGGATCCGGTTGTTCGTCGTCGCGACATTCAGGACGTACGGCGCGTGTACGTAGATGTCGAGATCGCTGGCCAGGAACTCCTCGGCTCGGTGATGGGGTCGCGGGGCCTTCCAGCCCTGCGGATCGGCCAGGAAGATCTGCACCGCACCGGCCCCGGAGGCCAGCGCCTCGGCGATCGGATCGGCGTCGTCGTTCCGCGCGCCGACGTGGACACCGAGTACGGGGGCAGTCACGGCTACCGAGCCTAATGACCTCCTCGGACAGCGGACGGGCGACCGAGTCAGCGCGTCCGGCGGTACAGACTGCTGTGGGCCAGATGTCGTAGGTTTGCCGAGAACACGCGCGGCGCGTCCCCTGCTTTCCTGCGACATCAGCGGCGGTGCGGGCTAGATGTCGTAGGTGTGCCGAGGACTCGCCGGGCGTGTCATCTGCGTTGCTACGACATCAGGAGCCGAAGCTGCGATTGACTCCGCCCTGGGTCCGCGCCGAGGCGGAGCTGTCGTCCCGATTCGGCAACTGTCCGACCCGCGGGGTAATCTGAACCACGGTCCGCTGCGCTGCTCGTACAGGAAGCTGTCCCGACGAGCAACCCAGCGGCCGACATGTGTGCAGACCCTCCTGCTGCGGAACGTCCGCGGCCGTCTTAGTCCAGAGGAGGTGGGTAACTCACGTGCGTCACTACGAAATCATGGTCATCCTCGACCCAGAACTCGAGGAG
>JACCTM010000348.1 GCA_013812385.1 Geodermatophilaceae bacterium
ACCATGGTCGGGCTCCCATTGCCCGATGATGATCCACCACCACGTTGCGGGCTATGGCGAACAGCCACACCCGCAGGCTGGCCAGTGCGGGATCGAAGCGATCGGCAGATCGCCACGCGCGCAGGAACGTCTCCTGCACGATGTCTTGCGAGGAGTTCTCGTCGCCCGTGGCCCGCAACGCGAATCGATAGAGCTCACTGACATGCGCGTTGTAGGCCTTCCGGATGTCGAGCTCGCCGGTCAGCGACGGCGGCCGGTGTGCTGCGGTGCCTGGTGTCACCAGCCGCAGTCCCATCGAACTCCTTGCCCGGGTCACCGCGACCCGTCTTGGACCTGTATACGGCTGAGTCGGGCGCAGCGTTCATTGCCGCAGCCCCGCACAGGCATCGACCCGCCGGATTCTCCTTGACGCAGCGGGGATTCAGGCAGAGATATGGGGTCCGGATCCTTCGTCATCCTCGCCAGCATCGGCGGCCGTCTTCCCTCGGGCGGCGCTGAAGTCCGGATGCTCCCGGAACCAGGCGATCGTCTGCTTGAGCGCGGTCTCGATCGGCACCTGGGGCGCCCAGCCGAGCAGTTGCCGGGCCTGGGTGATATCGGGCTGGCGGATCTCCGGGTCGTCCTCCGGGCGGGGAACGAACTCGGTCGTGGACGCCGATCCGGACAGGTCCCGGATCCAGTTCGCCAGGTCCAGGACGGATATCTCGTGCGGATTGCCGATGTTGACCGGTCCGGGCAGGTCGGACTGGAGCAGCGCCAGGATGCCGTCGATCAGGTCGTCGACGTAGCAGATCGATCGCGTCTGCGAGCCGTCCCCGGCCACCGTCAACGGCTCGCCGTGCAGCGCCTGCCGGATGAACGTGGGGATTGCCCGGCCGTCGTTGGGTCGCATCCGGGGCCCGAAGGTATTGAAGATCCGCACGATTGCGGTGTCCACGGAATGCGCGCGCCGGTAAGCCATCGTCAGCGCCTCAGCGAAACGTTTCGCCTCGTCGTAGACCCCGCGCGGCCCCACCGGATTCACGTTGCCCCAGTACGTCTCCGGCTGCGGGTGCACCAGCGGGTCTCCGTAGGCCTCGGAGGTGGAGGCGAGCAGGAAGCGGGCGCCCTTCTCCTTGGCCAGACCCAGCGCGTGCAGCGTGCCGATGGAGCCCACCTTCATGGTCGCAATCGGCAACTGCAGATAGTCGATGGGCGAGGCCGGCGAGGCGAAATGCAGGACAGCCTGGACGGGTCCCGGAACGTGGATGTAGTCGGTGACGTCTGCTCGTACGAGCCGGAAGCCCTCGTGCTCGAGCAGATGGCCGATGTTCTCCGGGGCACCGGTGAGGAAATTGTCGAGGGCCAAGACCTCCCAGCCGAGGCCGAGGAGTCGCTCGCAGACGTGCGAGCCGAGGAATCCGGCTCCGCCGGTAACGACGGCTCTTCCCGGATTCATGATTCGAGGTTCCTCGCCGTTGACCATGTCCAGTACCTCATCATCAGCCAGCTCGTTTCCGGACGAGGGGGGTCGGATCACTGTTTCCAACCGCTCTGAACGGCTGCGCCGGCACGCGCCGGGAGATGACGTCGAGCATCCGTCCGGCAACGGCCGGCCAAGAATTCTCCTGCGCCACGATCGGGGCTTCCCGGGCCACCCGTTCGGCCATGACCTCGTCGGTGCTCACCGAATGGATGGCAGCAGCCAACTCGTCGGCACCGGCCTCCTCCGCAACCAGGGCACCGGCGCCGTCGGGCACGAGTTCCGGCATGGCAAAGGCCCGCCGCCCCACACACGGCAACCCGCTGGCCCGAGCTTCCAGGAAAGTCAGTCCATACGCCTCAAACCGCGAAGGAAGTACGAAAACGTCGTGTTCCTGCCACAGCTCGCTGACGTCAGCAGGGGTCAGCGATCCCTTGAAATCAACCCATTCCGGTACGGCGCCTTCCAGCGGCCAGGTCGTCGGGCCGACGACGGTCAGGCGGTAGTCCCCGGCGCCGGACTGCCGAAGCGCGGCCACGGCTTCCACCACGACATCTCCACCCTTGCGCCAGAAGTCCCGCCCGACGAAGAGCAGACGATTGCGCTGCCGGATTGCCGAGGGGCTGTTCGGTGAGTTGTGGCGACGGACCGGCAGGGCGTTGAGGCCGCCACCCACGACATGGATCTTGTTCGGCGGGACGCCGACGACATCGGTCAGCCAGTTCGCGTACCACTGACTCATGCTGAACACTCCCGCGCAAGCCTGAAACCGGTCGGCCTCTTCGGCAACCAGATCGTCCAGCCGTGCAGCCGTGACCGGACCCAGATTCGAGGATCGGTAACCCAACCGGCGGTCGTAGACGCGGACGACGCTGTAGCCCATGTCTTGGTAGAGGAACGTTGGTACGGGTAACAGGGGTTCGGTGACGCTCATAGCCAACACGACGTCACTGCCCGAGCTCAACGTGTCCCGCAAGATCTTTCGCTGGGTGAACCAGCGATTGAGCCGGCCATGCTGCCACGCCGTTCCTGAATGCCGGTAAGCCAGTGCCATCGCGGCCTTCCAGGCAAGCGGCCGTTGGGCGTCGATAGAAGTGACCGTCAACCCGTCCCTATCTGACAGCGCGCGCAGCAGTCCGGCCGGCGTGTAGGACCACGTGGGCTCCCTCGGGTGCCACCAGGAGCAGGCAAAGCCGAGATGGAGTCCGTCGACGGTTCGGTCCGCGGTCATCCTCGGAGCACCGCCGGTCGTTCCGGGACGTCGACCTGCCAGTCCGGGTGCAGTTGGAGCACTCTTTCGGGGCGGCCCTGCACGCTGCCCTCCAGCCGGAACTGCAGCGCATCGTCCTGCCAGAGCAGCGACTCGTACGCCGATCCCATCCAGACACCAACGGTGTATTCACCGGTGACCAGCAGAGGCGGGATGCACACCCGGGCGCGATAACGACCCGGCTGGCCGCGATCTGGGGGAGCGGAGTCCGACCAAGCTTCGTCCAACACCCGCAGGCCGCGCAGATTGGAGACGATCAACGATAGATCCAATCCAGGAATCGGCCGGGCGACCTCGAACTCGACGTCGAGGAAGAACGGCTGGTCCCGTGCCAACAGAGACGAGGCCCGCCCGGCGGCGTCGAGAACGGTGACCGAGCGCAGTGCCACCGGGTCGGCCGTGTCGGTGTACCGGCTGACGGCGGTACGCCGAACGCCCGAAGCCAGGTAGCTGTCCAGCACGTCCTGCGTCGGACCTTCGGCGACCAGTCGACCCTGTTCGAGCCAGATCGAACGGGGGCACAGTCGCAGGATCGCGTCCAGGTTGTGGCTAACGAAGAGCACAGTGCGCCCGGTGCGCTCGACCTCGGCCATCTTGCCGAGACACTTGCGTTGAAAGTCCGCATCCCCGACGGCCAGGACCTCGTCGACGACCATGATGTCGGCTTGAAGGTGAGCGGCGACGGCGAAGGCCAGCCGCAGGTACATGCCGGAGGAGTACCGCTTGACCGGTGTGTCCAGGAAGCGCTCGATACCCGAGAAGTCGACGATGGCGTCGTACTCCTGCCGGATCTGCTGGCGACTCATGCCCAGGATCGCACCGTTGAGGTAGACGTTCTCCCGGCCGGTCAGTTCGGGATGAAATCCGGTGCCGACCTCGAGGAGAGCGCCGACCCGACCGCGGGTGCGCGCGACGCCGCGCGTGGGTTCGGTGATCCTGGTCAGGATCTTGAGCAACGTGCTCTTGCCGGCGCCGTTGCGCCCGACGACGCCGAGTGACTCTCCGGTCGCGACGGTCAGGTCGACATCGCGCAGCGACCAGATCTCCTCGCGTTCGCGCTGGCGGTCGCTGCGCCCGCGGCGCCGTACGGCGGAGCTGATCGCCTCACGCAGCGACCCGCCGGCCGCGTGGTCCTCGCCCAGCAGATAGCGCTTGGAGACGCCCTCGAGTTCGATCGCGTTGTCAGTCATCGAGGCTCTCAGATGACGTCCGCGAAGCGAGGCTCGGTGGCGGTGAAGAAGCGCAGCCCAGCGGCCAGAATCAGCAGCCCGCTCAGCAAGGAGATGATCGCCTGAGGCGCCGGCGGGTGACCGCCGAGCACCGACCAGCGGAACCCGTCGAAGACCGCGACCATGGGATTGAGGTGGTAGAGGTAGCGCCACCCACCCGTGATCAGCGTGCTCGGATAGGCCAGCGGGCTGGCGAAGAACAAGAGTTGGACGATCAGGCCGTAGGCGTACAGCGCATCGCGGTAGAGCACGTTGACGGTTGCGAAGATCAGGCCGAGACCCAGCACGACCAGGCACAGCGCGGCCACCCAGATCGGCAGTGTGAGCAGGGCGAGACCGGGGGCGATGCCCAGGACCACCATCACCACGGCGACCCCCACGAAGGCTACCGACATGTCCACCAAGCCGGGCAACGCCGCTGCCAGCGGGGCGACCAACCGCGGGAAGTAGATCTTGGTCACCAGACCTGCGTTGCCCACCAGGCTCTCGGTGACCGCGCTCAGGCTCGAGGTGAAATAGGACCAGATGACGAAGCCGAGGAAGGCGTAGGCGAAATAGGGGATCCCGTCGCTGGGAACCCCGGCGAGCTTGCGAAACACGAAGGTGATCACCGCAGCGCCGACCAGCGGCTGCAGGACCGCCCAAGTCAGACCGAACGCGGGCTGCTTGTAGCGGACCTTCAGATCTCGCACCGCCAGGAACACGATCAACTCGCGATAGGCCACCAGTTCGGGCAGATTCAAGAAGCGCCCTTTTCGGGTGCGTGGATTCTCGATCCATCGCAAGGCCCCGCTCACGTATCGTAACCTATCCATAACCAAAAGTAAGAGATACCATCGAATAATCAACTACTTCTACGCGCAAGGGCGACAATGTCATATCTCTATGTAAATGTCGAGCTTGATCACCCACTTCCTACAGTTACGCTAAGTGATGAGGAGGTGGGGTTGGGAGTCGTCGTACGCCTGCGCGAAGTGCTTGTGGGATTCCTCCTGACCGAACTTCCGCGCGGTAGCACGGTCTCCGCGCAGGAATTGGATGCGCTGATCGGCGCCTCCTGTGCCAGCCGGTTGGTGCAGGAGACTGTGCTGGAGTCCATGGGCGGTCGCGGAGAGCTGAGTCAGATCAGCCTGACTGTGGCGGTCTGCACCCACGATCGAACCGCCGGACTCGAGCAGCTGATGGCCAGCCTGCTGCCGCTGCGCGAGGAGTCGGCATTCGAGGTGCTCGTCGTCGACAATGCTCCCTCGGATGAGTCCACGAAGACCTTCGTGGCAACGCTGCCTGGTGTGCGCTACGTGCGGGAGGACCAGACCGGGCTGGACTTTGCCCGAAATCGGGCGATCGCCGAGGCCACCGGTGAGGTGCTGGCCTTTCTTGACGACGACGTGGAAGTTGATCGCGGCTGGTTGCAGGGGCTCCGGCTGGCATGGGGGGAGCACCCCGACGCGGGATGCGTGACCGGGCTCGTCCTGCCCTTCGAGCTGGCTACCCAGGCGCAGATCACCTTCGAGCTCTACGGCGGCTTTCGCCGTGGCTTCGACACACTGCGCTACGTCGGCCAGTCGTTGCCGGGCAACCGGCTCTATCCCCTGGGTGCGGGCATCTTCGGCGCCGGCTGCAACATGTCCTACCGGCGCGACCTGCTCCGGCGACTGGGCGGGTTCGACGAGGCCCTGGACACCGGACGCCCGCTACCCGGTGGCGGCGACCTGGATATGTTCCACCGGGTGGTGCGCTCGGGTTATCCGCTGGTCTACGAGCCGCGGTACGCCGTGTTCCACAAACACCGTCGCGAGCACAGCCAACTCCGCAGGCAGCTGTGGACCTGGGGGACCGGTTTCATGGCCTACGTCGTCAAGACGTTCCGGGCCGATCCGGTGGCGAACATCAAGCTGGTCTGGCTGGTGGCGTGGTGGTTCCGGATACACGTCAAGGAGGTCGTACGCAGCATGCTTGGCCGCGGGCCCCTTTCCCCTGAGCTTGCGGTTGCCCAGTTGGTTGGTGGCGTGGTCGGCCTATCCGGCACATATGGCCGTTCTCGCCGCCGGAGCGCGGCGATCCGCGCGCAGGTCGCTAGCCAGGCACGCGGATGAGGACGTCGATCGCGATCGTCCATATCGATCTAGCCGTCGAGTCCGCCGATCGGCATTACGAGGCCGTGGCCAGTCGGGTCAGTCCTGGACAAGGGGTGCGACTGGTGTTCTGGCGGCACGATCTTCCGCTCGGCGAGGTGCAGCTGACGGCGGAAGCCTGGCCAGTTACCCGGCCACGATTTCGGCAGCTGATCGCCCAAGCAATCGCCCCGGCCGTCGGCCAACGTCTATTCGGCACCGGGTTCGACCCCGCGCTGCCCGAGCGCAGATCGTCCCGAGAGCCTTCGCCAGCACCGGCCGCGAGCACGCTGTCCCGGCTGGCCAGTCCGCTGGAAGGCCTTGAGGTACCAGCAACGTCCTTCCCGGCCCACAGCGCACCGCGAGTGTCCGTGATCATCTGCACTCGGGACCGTCCCGAACAGCTGCGGCGCGCCCTTACCGCCGTGCAGGCACTCAGCCCTGAACCTGACGAAGTGCTGGTGGTCGACAACGCA
>JACCTM010000379.1 GCA_013812385.1 Geodermatophilaceae bacterium
GTTCAACCCCACCACGGAGACCTGGACGACGCTCGCGCCCCACCAAGTCAATCGCACGTACCACTCAACGGCCCTGCTACTGCCGGACGGACGTGTCTTCGTGGGAGGGGGGGAAAATCCGGAAAGACGGCGCAGAACAAGGCCGAGATCTTCTCCCCGCCCTACCTCTTCAAAGGCGCCAGGCCAACGATCAGCGCTCCCCCGTCCACCGTCGGCTACGGCCAAGCGATGACAATCACGACCCCAGCGGCCGCCAGCATCACGAGTGTCACGCTGGTCAAAGCCGGTGCGGTGACCCACCAGATCGACGCCGACCAGCGGTCGGTCCCGCTCAGCTTCACCAAGAGCGCCGGCAGCTTGACTGCGCAGGTGCCAAGCAACGCGAACTTCGCCCCACCGGGTTACTAATGCTCTTCATCGTCGACGGCAACGGCGTTCCCTCCATCGCTCCATGGGTCAAGGTGGGCTGATTCTGCTCGCGCTGTTCGGCGACTAGGTCGCGGTGTCCGGTTCTAGGATCGCCGGCCTGATCCGTTCCAGCCACACCTTCTCGACAGCGCGCGTGAGTTCCGCCCGGCTGCCCTCGTTCATGATCACCACATCGGCGACCGTGCGTCGTTGTTCGTCGGTGGCCTGCGTCGACATCCGCGCGCGCACCTGTTCCTCGGTCATCTGACGGTCGCGGACCAACCGCTGGACCCGCACGGCTTCCGGCGCCTCGACGACGAGGATCAGGTCGAAGTCGTGCCGGTCCTGCACTGATTCCTCGACCAGCAGCGGTACGTCGTAGACGGTGACCCCCTCAGGGTCCCCCTGAGCGAGCAGTGACCCCGTCCGCGCCGCGACCAGTGGATGCACGATGGCATTGAGCCGCTGACGGGCCTGCGCATCGGTGAAGACCACCTCCGCCAGCCGCGCTCGGTCCAACCCGCCATCCGCACCGAGGACCTCGGGGCCGAATTCGTCGACGATGCTGCGCAGGCCCGCGGAATCGCGAGCCACCACCTCACGAGCCACCGCGTCGGCGTCGACGACCCGCGCACCGCGCTCAGCCAGCAACGCCGCCACCGCGCTCTTTCCGGACCCGATCCCTCCGGTCAGCCCGACGAGCACGGTGTGGCCATCCCTCAGGCCGTGGAATCAGTCGGAATCCAGTGTGCCGCGGGGACGCGCTCAGTCTCGACCGGCGGTCCGGGTGGCGTGCCGTCACCGAACGGGCGATCGCTGAGTTGCTCGCGGTCATGCGGCGCCGACCAGTTCGACAGATCCGGCCCCGCTGGAACGATCTGGGTCGGATTGATGCCGGTGTGCACGACGTAGTAGTGCTCTTTGATGTGCACGAAGTCCGTCGTGTCGCCGAAGCCCGGTGTCTGGAACAGGTCCCGGGCATAAGCCCATAGCACCGGCATCTCGGCGAGCTTGTTCCGATTGCACTTGAAGTGGCCGTGGTAGACCGCATCGAAACGTGCCAGCGTCGTGAACAGCCGGATGTCGGCCTCGGTGATGGTTTCTCCCATGAGAAACCGCTGATCGGTCAGGCGATCCGAGAGCCAGTCCATCCGGCGAAAGACCTTGGAATAGGCATTCTGGTAGGCCTCCTGTGAGGTGGCGAAACCGGCCTCGTACACGCCATTGTTCAGATCTCGGCGGATGTCCTCGCTCACCTCGTCGATCTCGTCTCGCAGCGCATCCGGGTAGAGCTCCGGGGCGCCGTCACGGTAGAACGCACCCCACTCGGTGCCCAGATCGAGCGTCATCTGGCCGAAGTCGTTGGTGACCACCGCGCCGCTCGGGATATCGACGATCGCCGGGACGGTGATCCCCTTCGGGTAGCCGGGAACGGCCTTTTCGTAGGCGTCCTTGAGCCGCGGGATACCCAACACCGGATCCACGCCGCCGGGGTCGAGGTCGAAGGTCCAGCTGTCCGAATCGTGCGTGGGACCGGCAACAGCCATCGAGAGCACCGGCTCCAGGCCCGTCAGCCGCCGGACGATGATCGCGCGATTGGCCCACGGGCAGGCCCTGGCTACAGCCAGCCGGTAGCGACCGGCCTCGACCGGCCAACCGTCGCGACCGTCGGCTGTGATCCGCGCCTCGATGTAGGAGGAGTCGCGGACAAAGGCTCCACTCTTGGCGTCAACCCCGCCCTGCTGTGCACCTGGCCGCGGCCCTGTCTGAGCTGTCTGATCAGTCACGCTTGCAACGTACTCGGCGCGTCTTACGCGGACTCGGGGACTCGGGGACCTAATCTGGCCCGCACAGGGTCATCTCGACCCGGTCGCTTCCCCGACCGAAGAAGGGCACACTTCATGGGCCGGCACAACTCCCGTGGCCGAACCGCCGGGCGACATCGCCTTGCGCGGTCCGGCGGGATCCGTTGCTACCAGATTCAGGCTGTCGCCCGTTACCGGCGCGTCCACGGCCTTCCGGCCCGGCGATCACAGCGGCATTCCTGGGCGTTCCTGGCCCGCAATGGCGGTACACCGCGTCCAGCGTTCGCCCTCATCCTGTCCCTCTAGCCAGCCCTACCGATCACGATGTCTGGGTGGCAGTCGTCGACGCCGCCGAGGTCGTCGCAGCGGGCAGCCCGCCGTTGATGGCCGACAGAGCAAGGCTGGCCAACGACTGCGCAAGCTGATCATCGGTGACCAGACCCGGTGCCAGCGTGATCGCGTAGTTGCGATCCTCGACGGCAACGACCAGCGTTGCCTCGGTCACGCTGACGATCAGCACCCCCGCATAGTCCCCGACCAGTACGTCTTGGGTCCGGTTGCCTGCGTTGCGCCCCTGACTCACGACGGTGTCGACGCGATCGA
>JACCTM010000483.1 GCA_013812385.1 Geodermatophilaceae bacterium
CGCTCAACAGTTTCCCAAGCTGACAGTGCGGGTTCGATTCCCGTCACCCGCTCCAGGCGAATCGTCGAACCACTCGAGCGGCTACCCGGCTGTCCAGGCGTTGATCGCCACAAACGACACCGGCCCCGACCAACAACGGCTCGGGTGGCGCCTAAGGGTTTTCTCACTGCGCTCTCATGCATAGCCCACGTGCCTGCATGAGCCTGGGGCCGAACGGGGGATGCACGGAGCCTGAACTCCCGCTGTTCGTCGGAGGAACACGCATGCTGACCGATCAAGATCTCGATCTTCCGCCTGCGCGGCGGCGGGTGGCTCTCTACTCGCACGACACCCAGGGCCTGGGCCACATCAGACGCAACATCAACATTGCGGCCGCGCTGGTCGACGATGACCCGTCCGTCGACGTACTGCTGCTGACCGTGACGCCCGAGGCCACGATGTTGCCGTTGCCTTCGTCGACCGAGGTGCTGACCCTGCCGACGCTGCACAAGGACAGCTCGGGTCGCTACTCCGCCCGCGTCCTGACTGCGCCCCTGGACGAGCTGTTGGAACTGCGCACCACTCTGATCGACGCTGCCCTCCTGTGTTTCGCCCCGGACCTGTTCATCGTCGACAAAGTCGCTCGAGGAGTCGGCGGTGAACTAGATCAGCCGCTGGCTGCTCTGCGTGCCACCGGTCGGACCCGTACCGTGTTGGGTTTGCGTGACGTTCTCGATGACGGACCGGCAACCCGTCTGGACTGGCGGCGGGAGGGGACCACCGCGGCCATCCGAGACCTGTACGACGCGGTCTGGATCTACGGCGATCCAACGGTCTACGACGCCGTACGGGAGTATTCATTCCTCAAGGTCGTCGCCGACAAAGTGACCTACACCGGCTACCTAGCCGGCCCGCAACTCGGCCAACTGCGTTCCCGGTTCGGCGGTCCGTGCCTGCTGCCGGCGCCGGATCAGAAGTACGTACTGTGCACCGTCGGCGGTGGCCAGGACGGGGTGCAGCTGGCCCGTGCCTTTCTGGCCGCGACGCTGCCGCCAGGACACCACGGGGTCGTCATCACCGGTCCGTTCATGAGCGAGGCAGACCGTCGCCAACTGCAGGAGGCGGCCGATGACCGAGTCGATGCCACGGTTCACGAGTTCGTGTCCCAGGCTCACGAGTTCATCCGCCGCGCCTCGGCAGCGGTCTCGATGGCCGGCTACAACACCGTCTGCGAGCTGATGGCCGCCGGCTGTCCGACGCTCCTCGTTCCGCGCGTCATTCCGCGTACCGAACAGTCCGTACGAGCCGAACGACTTCAGCAAACCGGAATCGTCGACATGGTGCCCGCTGCCGCCGTCACGCCCGATCACATCGGCGCCTGGCTCGCTACCGCTGTCCACGCGGGGCCAGTCAGTGACGCGGCGATCGACCTCGCCGGGCTGGACCGGATCCCTGCCCTCGCTGCAAAGATCGCCGCGCTGGCGCCCCGTGAAACGGGGGCGGCCCATGCCTGTGCGTGATCCTGCAAAACGGCGGATCGGGTACGTGCTCAAGGTGTATCCCCGCTTCTCCGAGACGTTCATCCTCAACGAGGTCCTCGCACTCGAGGCTGCCGGTGCGCAACTCGAGATCTTCTCGCTGAGACCGCCGGTCGACGGTCGCTTCCACGAGGCACTGGCCGAGGTGCGTGCGCCGGTCAGCTATATCCCGCTGCACCACAAGGCCGCCGAGGTGTGGAGCACCTTGAGAGCAGGACTCGCGGCACTACCTGCGCTACCGCTCGCCTTACCTCTACTGCTACAGCTCCCGGTGG
Organism: Geodermatophilaceae bacterium; assembly: GCA_013812385.1. GTDB lineage: Bacteria > Actinomycetota > Actinomycetes > Mycobacteriales > Geodermatophilaceae > JACCQS01. The sequence continues at coordinate 1,793 of JACCTM010000483.1, forward strand.
ATGACGCGGCCCAGGCAGTTCTGCTCGCGGACCGACTCCGGCAGAGCGGCATCACCCATCTACACGCGCATTTCGGGTCGATGGCGACCAGTGTCGCCCGTGCAGCGGCCGAGCTCGCCGGCGTCACCTACAGCTTCACCGCGCATGCCAAGGACATCTTCCACGAGTCAGTGGATGTCGAGGAGCTAGGGCGCAAACTCGGCGAAGCCTCCGTGGTGGTGACGGTGAGCGACTTCAACGTCGAGCACCTCAGGCGGG
>JACCTM010000464.1 GCA_013812385.1 Geodermatophilaceae bacterium
GCCAGGGAACAAGATCAGCGACGGGATTGCGTACATCCCCGCGATCGCTTTCTCGTCTCGGGCCAGTAGAGCGACCGCGTAGCGCTCGAAGAAGTGGTGTGCCTTGTCCATGGAATCCGTCACAGCCAGCGCCAACAGGCGCTGATCGAACGACTGCACGCCGCCCACGGCAAGCGGATGCGCCTAAGGGAACTGGCGCGCCACGTCGGCGTTTCGGTACGGACGGTTGCCCGCGACGTGGAACGGCTTCAACTCAGTGGAGTCCCACGAGGTAGATCGCCCCCAGACAGGAGCGGCTCAGTCCGGCCGGCGGGTTCGGTCGGCCAGTCGCTTGCGCAGATGCTGACCGGTGACGGAATGTTCGGCCTCGATCAGGGCCAGCGGAGGGCCTTCGAACACCACGCGGCCACCGTCATGGCCCGCACCCGGGCCCAGATCGATCACCCAGTCAGTACGGGCGATGACGTCGAGATTGTGCTCGATCACGATCACCGTGCGGCCACGGTCGACCAGCCGGTCGAGCAGTGCGATCAGGTTGTCGACGTCGTGCATGTGCAGACCGGTGGTCGGTTCGTCCAGGACGTAGGTCTCGGTCGAGCTCGCCATTTCGATCGCCAGCTTGAGCCGTTGCCGCTCACCACCGGACAGCGTGCTGAGCGGCTGGCCGAGGGAGATGTAGCCGAGCCCGACGCCGTGCAGGCCGTCGAGCATCGGCCGGACCGCCTTTTCGGTGAAAAAGGCATGCGCCTCGTCCACCGACATCGCCAGCACCTCACTGATGTTGTGCCCACGTAGGTGATAGGTCAGCACCTCGTCGGTGAACCGCTTCCCGTCACAGGCCTCACAGTGCGAGGCGACACCGGCCATGAAGGCGAGGTCGGTGTAGATCAGACCGATGCCCTTGCACTCCGGGCAGGCACCCTCGGAGTTGGCGCTGAACAGTGCCGGTTTCACCTTGTTCGCGTGGGCAAAGGCCTTGCGGATCGGTTCGAGGATCCCGGTGTAGGTCGCCGGATTGGAGCGTCGCGAGCCGCGGATGCCGCCCTGATCGATGAAGGTCACGTCGGCGTGATTTCGCGGGAGACAGCCGTTGATCAGCGAACTCTTGCCCGAGCCGGCGACGCCGGTGATCGCGGTCAGCACTTCGCAGGGGATGTCGACCGACACGTCGCGCAGGTTGTGCAGGTCGGCGCGTTCGATGTGCAGGTAGCCGGTGGGCGTACGGCTGGTGGCTTTGATCGTCTGGTGGCGGTCGAGGTGCCTGCCGGTCAAGGTGTCGGCCTTGCGCAGACCGGCCACCGCGCCCTCGAAGACGACCGCACCCCCGTGTTGCCCGGCGCCGGGACCCAGGTCGACCACCCGGTCGGCGATCGCGATCACCTCGGGCTTGTGCTCGACCACCAGCACCGTGTTTCCCTTGTCGCGCAGCCGGAGCAGGAGGTCGTTCATGTTCTGTACGTCGTGCGGATGCAGGCCGATAGTCGGCTCGTCGAAGACATAGGTGAGGTCGGTGAGACTGGACCCGAGGTGCCGAACCATCTTCACCCGCTGGGCCTCACCCCCGGACAGGGTGCTGGATTCGCGGTTCAGGCTCAAGTAGCCCAATCCGATCCGGACCAGATTGTCCAGGGCGGATTGCAGATTGCCCAGCAGGGGAGCGACCTCGGGGGCATCGAGGTCGGCCACGAACTGCGCCAGATCGCTGACCTGCATGGCCGCGCACTCGGCGATGTTGCGGCCGCCGATCCGCGAGGACAGCGCCGCTTGGTTGAGCCGGGCACCCGCGCAATCCGGGCACTGCATCGACGTCGCTACCCGCTCGACGGCTGCGCGCAGGGTCGGCTGCATGCTGTCGAGGTCCTTGCTGGCGTACAGCCGTCGGAACTTGTCGACCAGGCCCTCGTAGGTCAGCGTGAACTGGGTCAGCTTGACCTTGGACTCCGGCCCGTGGAGGAACTGCTCCCACTCGGCCTCGGTGTAGTCACGCAGGGGCTTGTCGACGTCGAAGAAACCGGAATCAGCGAAGATCGTCCAGTACCACGACCCGACCGTGAAATTGGGAAAGGTGATGGCGCCCTCGTTGAGCGACAGATTGCGGTCCACCAGCCCGTCGACGTCGATCGTCGAGACCCGGCCCAGTCCCTCGCAGTTGGGGCACATGCCCTGCGGATCGTTGAACCCGTACGCGTTCGCGCCGCCGATGTGCGGGTCCCCGAGCCGGCTGTAGATGATCCGCAGCATCGAGTAGGTGTCGGTGGCCGTTCCGACTGTTGACCGGGAGTTGGCGCCCATCCGTTCTTGGTCGACGATGATCGCCGCGGACAGGTTGGTCAGCGAGTCGACGTCGGGCCGGCCGAGGCTCGGCATGAATGACTGGATGAAGGCGGTGTAGGTCTCGTTGATCAGCCGCTGTGACTCGGCGGCGATCGTACCGAAGACCAAGGACGACTTGCCCGAACCCGACACGCCGGTGAAGACGGTCAGCTTGCGCTTGGGAATGTCCAACGACACGTCACGCAGGTTGTTCTCGCGTGCCCCGCGTACCTCGATCGATCCGTAGATGGTCGGCCCCCGGCTCTATAGCGAATGGCTGCGCACGCCTCATGGGCGCCGCGCGTCGATCACCTCCCACTGTATTGACTGACTCCGACGAGCATCGTCGATCTTCTGCTGAGCGGCGAAGGCCGCGGCCACCGCGAGTGCCGCGATCGCGAGAGCCACGATCAGCACCCCCGCGACCGCGGCCGGCCAGATCCGTCGACGTACTCGCCAGGACCGCGCCGAGCCGTGCAGGAACGCTGCGCACAGCTGCCTGCGCCGTAGCGCCGCCGCGTCGAGCAGCAGCCGCTCCGTGTCGATTCCGAGCGAGTTGGCCATCTCCAGCGCGCCGGAGGTGCCCCGACTCGACGCAGTACCTGAGCCGGCCTCCGATCCTTGACTGATCGACGCAATCCCGTCTGCGGCAACGGACACGGATCTGCGCAGCTCAGTCGAACAGGCCGTGCAGGTGGTGGGTCAGCCGCCCGTAGGAGTCCGATGACTCGTGCGTGCTGGCGATCAGCCGGGAGAAGGCGGACTGGACGGCGGTGTGCAGGCGTTCGTACTCCGCCGACGTCTGGGTGAAGCCGGCCTGACCAGCACCGTCCCACTGCCCGAGCGTCTGCCTGGCGACGGTGTCGATCTCGGTCATCACTCCCTGGAATCGGTTGTGGAAGTCCTGTTGAGTATCGGCGAGGTTCTTCAGCAAGCCGACGTTTCCGTACACGTCCCAACTCATGTTGTGCTCCTTGTCTAGTCGTTAGATGCAACGGGTGGGCGATTCGGCGCAGATCAGCCCCGGGACATCCGGGAGGTGATCCCGTCGACCAGGGAGCCGACGGCCGCGAACTGATCCGAGCCGGCAAGGTCAGTGGCATCGACCTGGGTCTGCGCCGCATTGAGGTTCATGCCGTTGGTCCGGCAGAAGGCCACTAACTCTTGGAAGCGGGCGAACAGCTCCTGCTTGACGCGCGCAAAGGCCTGCAGGGACGACCCCTGCATGGCCTGACTGTCGGCTTCGAGCTCACTGACGAGCCCCTGCAGATTGCCGAACAGCTGACCTGCGCTGCTGTCCAGCTCGGTGCCTCCCCTGCCTAGGGCGTTCGCCTCGGCAAGCCCGACGAAATCGTCGCTCATGATCATCCTCCTGGCGGGGTCGCGGTGTGCCCGCCTGCGGTGGCGGGAGAGCGGCCTCGATGAGCGACGAGGCTAGGTGCGTGTGGACTACCGCCGTGGGCTGCCGGCCGAACCTGTGGACAACTCCGTCGAGGTCACGGTCCCGCGCCGACACGGCGATCGAGCTGTGGACAACGCAAGCAGGACGCCTCCCGACTGCCTAGATTCCACCCGCCGGGACTCAGTCGTTGTCGGGTTGCCGGCTGGTCGATGCAAGGGAGGACGCACACATGGGTGACCGGGATGCGATCGGCGTTTCCACTGGCGAGGCGGCCCAGGCCGCCGTCAACGCGGCGTCCGCCGCGCAGCAGTACGAGGTGATCGACCTCGAGTTCCGTTCCGTCATAGCCGGAGTTTCCGCTGCTGTCGTCGAGCCGCCGGTGGTCACCGGCGTCTCGATGTTCTGCGAGCAGCACGTCTACGACCTGGTCCGGCTGCGCGCGCACATGCAGGACGTTGGTACGGGCGCCGCTGCAGGAGGGCAGGCCGCAGGCGAGACCGATAGGGGCAATGCCGAACGATTCCATCCGTGGCCGGTGTGAGCTGGTCCGGCGAGGCGGGTCCTGTGCGGCCGGCGTGCGGCCAGCGGGCGGCCCGAGTTGGCTGCGCGTGCTGAGGTGACCACTGTCCTCGTACGCCGTCCCGCGCCCCTGAAACTCGCCGCCCCTGCAGCTGGCGATGACCCACTCGTTCTGGCTGCGCCACCACAGCAGAACGAGCAGCAGAGCGGGTCCACCAACCTGGCCATGCTCGTGATGCCGCTGGTTTCCGGATCCGGATCCCTGCTGATCACCCTGACCAACCAGGACCGTCCGCTGTTCGCCGCAGCCGGTCTGCTGTTCATGGTGGTCTCGGTCGGACTGGGAATCGTGCTGTTCGTCGGCACCCGGTCCAGCGCCCGACGCAAGCAACGCGCCAATCGGGAGCGGTATCTGGATTACCTCGAAGGGATGCGACGCTCGGCTCGCGAGGCAGCCGCGCAGCAACGGAGCCGGGCTGCACTGCGTCATCCGGCCCCTGATCAGCTGCTCGACATCGCCCGACTCCCGGCGCGACGATGGGAGCGCCGTCCCGGCGACCTGGATTTCCTCGAGATACGTCTCGGTGCGGGGGCGACCCCGTTGGCGCGCACGCTCAGCGTCCAGGTGGATCGAGCCAACCCGTTGGTCACCTACGATCCGGTCTGCCTGTCGGCCGCCGAGAGCCTGGTCGACCGATACGCCGTGCTCAGCGACCAACCGATCACCGTTGCGTTGGCCGAGATCGGCTATTTCAGCGTCGTCGGAGACCGCCCGGCCGCCCGCGCTCTGGCCCGCGCGGTCATCGGTCAACTCGTGGCCCTGCACCCACCCGACGATCTTCAGGTCGCAGTCGTGCGCGCAGCGCCGCTGGTCGACCTCTGGGAGTGGGTGAAGTGGTTACCGCACAGCGTCAATGGGGACAGCGGAGTCGATGCGGTCGGTGGATCAGTGGCACTTGGCTCAACCGACGTGGGTGGCCCGGCCGACGATCTGCTCGTGAGCACGTCGGTTCACGAGTTGCTGGCCAGGATCGGTGTGGATCTCGACCTTCGTAGGGCCGACGCGGAGCGCCGGCGGGGCAGACCGCCCGGTCGTGGGGTGCGGCACCTGGTCGTGGTCGTTGACGGTGAGTTTCAGTACGGCGCACCGTATGTCGATGCTGGATCGAGTGGTTCCCCGAGCGACCTGGGAATCCACGTGATCAATCTGGTTGCGCATCGGCGAGAGGAGCCCGAGCAGGTCGATGCCCGGCTCACCTTGGCGGCCGATGCCGGTGCCAGGTCCTGCGCGGGTGCTGTGCTCGAGGGGAAGTCCCGGGCAACCGACGGCGTGGCCATGCGGACCCTCGACGAGCTCGAAGTGTCGTCGGTGACCGCGCTGGGCCGGTCGCTGTCACCGTGTCGGCTGGCCGAGGACGACGTCAGCGACGTCCTCACCTCGCAGGTGGGGCTTCGGGACATTCTCGGTGTCTCGGACGTGGCCCGGCTCGATCCCGATCGGAGTTGGCGTCCGGGTTCGGCTCGGGACTTCCTGCGGGTCCCGGTCGGCGTGGGGGCGCATGGGCAGCCGGTGTACCTCGACCTAAAGGAAAGCGCGCGTGGTGGCATGGGGCCGCATGGTCTGGTCATCGGGGCCACCGGTTCAGGCAAGAGCGAGATGCTTCGCACGATGGTCACCTCGTTGGTCATCGGGCACCCGCCGGAAAAGCTGGCCCTGCTGCTCGTCGACTTCAAGGGCGGCGCGACGTTCGCCGGTTTCTCCGATCTGCCACACATGGCCGGCATGGTGACCAACCTCGCGGCCGATCCCGGTCTAGTGCAACGCTTCCGGGATGCCTTGTACGGCGAACTGACCCGTCGGCAGCGGATGCTCGCCGAGGCCGGCAACCTGGCGAACGTGCAGGCTTATGCCGATCTCCTCGAACAGAGCGCCGGCGGGATGGAGCCGATGCCGCACCTGCTGGTGATCATCGACGAGTTCACCGAACTACTCGCCGCCCGACCGGACTTCGCCGAGCTGTTCCTCGCCGTCGGCCGGATCGGGCGCTCGATCGGGGTTCATCTACTCCTGGCCACCCAGCGCCTGGATCCGGGCAAGATCCGCGGCCTGGAATCGCATCTGTCGTACCGGATCAGCCTGCGGACCTTCAGCGAGTCCGAAAGCCGAGAGGCACTTGGGGTTCCGGATGCCTACCACCTACCGCCCCAGCCCGGCGCCGGCTACCTGAAGGTCGACACGACGGTCTTCGAACGATTCAAGGCAGCACTGGTATCCACGCCCTATCGCAGGCCGGACACCGAAGTCCGTACGGTCGCACCGGTCGTCGCGTTCAGCACGCATCCCGACATGGCCACCGCCCGCACCGCGGCAGGGCCGGACGCCATGCTGGGCGTGCCGCCGGGACCGAGCCACGATCCGACCGTGACCGTCACGACGCCGACGATCCTCGACGTGGCAGTCCAGCGGCTGTCCGCCGTCGGCGCTGCTCGGGCACGACAGGTCTGGATCTCACCGCTGCCCCGAGTGCTGCCCCTGGATGCGGTGTTCGGGGGATCCTCGGAACGGGCCGGCGTCGGCGCCCGCGCCGGAGCGGTCGACGGAGCGGGCGACGGACCCGAGGTCAGCGCCGTCCTCGGCCTCGAGGACAAACCCGGCGAACAACGTCAGGTCCCGCTCGTCTGGGACTTCACCGGCGCACAGGGGAACCTGCTGATCCTGGGTGGCGCCCTGTCGGGCAAGAGTGTCCTGCTGCGCACGTTGATCTGCTCGCTCGCGTTGCGTTACCAGCCTTGCGAGGTCGCCGTCTACTGCCTGGACTACGGCGGCGGCGCACTGGCCGCGATGGAAGGCCTGCCACACGTCGCCGGTGCGTGCACCCGTTCAGACCCGGATCGGGTACGCCGAACCGTTGCCGACGTCCTGGCCATGCTGGACGTGCGCGAGCGGCTGATGAGCCGGTACGGCTGGGACGGGGCCGACAGCCTGCGGCGCGCCCGACGGGCCGGATCGTTGCCCGACGACGTGCTGGGCGATGTCTTCCTGGTGATCGACGGGTGGGCCGCGCTTCGCGAGGCCGAGCCTGACCTGGAGGACCAGGTCATGACCATCGCCAATCGCGGTCCCTCCCTCGGTGTGCACATGGTGCTGTCGGCCTCGGCCGGTTCTCAAGTGCGGATGCGTCTGGCTGCCGCGCTCCCGGGCCGGATCGAACTGCGGCTCACCGACGCCTTCGATTCGGCGATCGACCGGCAGTTGTCCGCGTCGATCCCCGCCGATCTCCCCGGCCGGGCACTGGTGCCAGGCGGAACCTTCGCACAGATCGCGTTGCCTCGCCTGGACGGCGCTTCGACCCTCAACGACCTCCCCGCGGGGGTCGACCATCTCGTCGGTCTGGTGTGCCGCCGTTGGCCGGGAGCCGGCGTCAGCCCGGTGCGGGTTCTTCCGGGTCTGTTGACATTGTCCGAGCTGATCGACTTCCAGGATCCTGTTCGGCTGCCGGCCGGCCTGAGCGCCGCCCTGTCGGTCGGACTCTCCGAGCGCGATCTTGCGCCCGTCCACGTCGACCTGTTCGGCAGCGATCCGCACCTGCAGATCTACGGCGAATCCCAGTCAGGCAAGTCCGCGTTCCTTCGCACGCTCCTGCGGCAACTCGCGCACGCCCGATCGCCGGCCGAACTAGGGATCGTCCTGGTCGATTACCGCCGGGCGCACCTGGACCTGGTGGCACCCGAGCACCTGCTCGCCTACTGCACCAGTGCGGCGGGGACCCAGCAAGCCGTGGCCGAGGTCTGCCATGGTCTGGCGCAGCGGTTGCCGGGCCCGGACGTGACCACCGATCAGCTGCGGGCGCGCACCTGGTGGAGCGGTCGCGAGATCGTCGTCGTCGTCGACGATTACGACCTGGTCACCGCAGCCGCGGGAAACCCGCTGGCCCCGCTCACCGAGTACCTTCCCCAGGCCCGCGACGTGGGCCTACACGTGGTCACCGCGCGCCGTACCGGGGGAGCCTCTCGTGCGATGTTCGAGCCGGTCACCCAGGCGCTCAGTGACCTCGGCGGGCCGGGGCTGCTGTTCTCCGGTGACCGGACCGAGGGCCGGCTGGTCGCTGGGATCGCCTCGTTGCGGCTGCCTCCTGGACGGGCACTGCTGGCCCGCCGGGGCATGGCACCCGAGCAGGTCCAGATCGCCTGGTCCGACCCCGCCTGAACTCGGCTCGTTGGATCGCCCCAGTCCGTGGGAGCGAACCGGCATTGCGAGAGTGCGGCGGCCTTGTACGGGCTCGTCAGCGTTCAGCGGTGGCCCATGATGTCGGCGCCGAGTTCGAGGGCCGTGGTCAGGCTCCGGCCGGAGACCGTGCTCAGATCTATCGTGGCACCCCGCCCCAGTTCCCGATCATGGGCCATCACGTGCGCCGCGGCGCCGTCGACCAGAAGTCGCTCGACAGCATCGGACCCGGGAACGCCGGTACCTACCCGGCTTCGGACCGGCATCAGGATCAGGCGGGTTCCGTTCTGCGCGGGCAACCCGCCCCGCCACCTGGCAAGCACCGCAGTCGTCGCTGCGACGGCGTCCGTTGACGTTGCGCAGACCAGAACCACGGTGTCGAAGAGCTCGGCGACTGTGCAGAACTCGCCGACCCGACTGGCCACACCGGCGTCGACCACCACGCTGGCATGTCCCGAGGCCGCGACGTCGAGCAGCCCGGCCAGCCCGGTCTCGGCCACGGTGCTCCCCGGCGGCGGCGCCGACAGCACGCGTAGTCCGGAACGAGTCACCGGAGTGGGTGGGATCCGTCCGTGCCGGCGCAACCCGGCCAGGACCTCGGTGACGCTGGGCGCATGCGGGATTCCCAGCCGCACGGCCCCGTCACAGGCATCACTGTGCATGGTGAGCAGCAGCGTCTGGTCATCCCTGGCTGCGGCCAGGACGCTTGCCAGCAGCGCGGCTGCGGTCGTCGTACCGACGCCGCCGGTGCTACCGATGACCGCGATTCGCCGCGGCCTGATCTGGCGCGATCGCAGGGCCGTTGCACTTGCATGCTGGTCGTGGGCGACGGTGGCGGCCCCATAGGTCGCCAGCCCACGCCGAATCGCACTGAGGAGTCGTCGCCAGTCCTGGGGCCCCCAGTCCCTGCGCGCTGCCGGTTGGTGACCGGATGCTCCCGGGCGCCGCAACGGTCGTGCTCGCGCATGGGCCGGTGCAGACCGGCCCTGCTCGGAAAGTGCCTGCTGCACAGCTCAGTTCACCAGCTCGCGGACCCACTGCAACACGCCGAGATTGGCCGCCATTAGTGGGATCAGGGTGGCAACGGCAAGTGCTTCGGTGACGTCGAGAAGTCGGCGACTTCGGGCGCCGCTGACATCGTTGCGGGCGGACAGGCCACCGCGAGCTAGTACGCCGGCCCAGATCAGGATCAGACCGAGGGCGGCGACCGTGCTGAGCCGGGGTTGCCCGCCGATGAGGTCCGCGGTCAGCTGGACCAACACCGCGGTGACTCCGGTCAGAACGAGGGCCAGCACATGCAGGAACTGGGTGAAGGCGCGGGCCCGCAGGATCAGGCAGCAGGCGATCGCTGCCGCCTGCGCCACCTGCACCGACGAACCCGCCATCTCGAGCCTGATCGCCCCTGCCGCGGTGAGTCCGGCCATGGCGAGCAGCGCTCCGGTGAGCAGCGCTCGAGACCTGGCGAAGGTCGCCACAACGGCGTCCGGGGCGACGCCGCCGCGGGTACGGACGACATAATCGAGACCGGCCAGGCCGCCGGCCGCCAGGCAGGCACGTGGCAGAACGCCCAGGGTCAGGATTCCCAGCACGGTGCCGACTGCGATGGCCTCGTCGACGGATCGACCGATTAGATCTGTGCCGGCCCAGCCCAGGGCAGCGCCGAACGTCACGGCCGAAGCGGCCGACCAGGCCACCAGCCCCGGCGCTGCTCGAGCCACGAGTGCTGCGCTGCCCAGGATGGCGGCACCGGCCAGCGCCGCTCGGGAGGCCGGGGTGAGCAGATCGGCGACCAGGGCGCCGGGCGCAGTCACAACGAGAACGAACCCGCCGATCCAGGCCAGACCGATTGCCAACAAGACATGTGCGGCGACGGTCAACTCTCGGCGGGCCGCGGCCAGGCAACCCCACAGCAACGCTCCCGCGATTGCGGCGGGCATCGGCACACCACTGCCCGACGAGGTTGTCCACAGCTCGGCCGGGCCAGGACGATTCCGGCGAGAACGGCCAGGATCAGCACGGCCATCGTCGTGGTGTCCCGAGGACGCCAGGTCCCCACGGTCTGGTCGACGGCGTCCTCGGTGGCGTCCCGGACGTCCTCGACGATGCTCTGGGCGGGAGCGCTGGACCGGGGGAAGAGTTCGAGGATGGCCCCGTCCCTAATCCGGGCCGAGTCCAGGCTGCTCGCCCAGGCCAGCCCCGTGCCGCCAACCGGACGCAGCATCCAGACCAGCGCAGCGGTGCGGTCGCGGTGGTCGGTGCACAAATCCAACAACTGGGCCATCAGATCACCGACCGGCACCGAACCGGGCAGACAGAGGTCGACCTGCCGGTCGGGGCTGACGACGGTCACCCGACTGTGTCCGTTGGCCATGCGCCCCCTTCGTTAGGAATTCCCCCAACAATGTTTGGACCTCAGGCTAGGGACTGAGAGCCGTTGCCCGCTGGTGTTGTCCACCGCTGTCGGCCAGGTGGTTAGCCTCGGCCCAATGAAGTTCGAGACCACCGCCATCCACGCGGGGCAGGAGCCCGATCCGGTGACCGGCTCGGTCGTCGTCCCGATCCATCAGACCTCCACCTATGCCCAGGACGGGGTCGGTGGGCTGCGCTCGGGATATGAGTACAGCCGGACCGGAAATCCCACCCGTACGGCGCTGGAGACCTGCCTTGCCGCTCTGGACGGTGGCGCACGGGGACTGGCCTTCGCCTCTGGCATGGCGGCCGAGGACACCCTGGTGCGCACGATGTGCCGGCCGGGCGATCACGTGGTGATTCCGGCCGACGCGTACGGCGGGACGTATCGGCTGTTCAACGGCGTCCTGTCCGGCTGGGGAATCGAGTACACGGCCGTCGATCTCAGTGACCTGGCTGCGGTTCGTGATGCGCTGCAGGCGAATACACGGCTGATCTGGTGCGAGACGCCGACCAATCCGTTGTTGTCCATCGCCGATGTGATGGCCTTGGCCGAGATCGCCCACGGTGGGGGAGCCCGGCTGGTCGTGGACAACACATTCGCCTCGCCCTACCTCCAGCTTCCGCTGTCACTCGGCGCCGACGCAGTGGTCTACTCCACGACGAAGTACCTCGGTGGCCACTCCGATGTCGTCGGCGGGGCTGTGGTCGTGGCTGACGCCGGGCTCGGAGCCGAACTCGGGTACGCCCAGAACGCGGTCGGCGCTGTCCCCGGCGCCTTTGACTCCTGGCTCGTGTTGCGCGGCATCAAGACTCTCGGCGTACGGATGGATCGGCATTGCGTCAATGCCGGCAAGATCGCCGACTGGCTGTCTGGTCACCCGGGCGTCGAGTCGGTGCTCTATCCCGGACTACCGGGTCATGCCGGTCACGACATCGCTGCACGCCAGATGCGCGGGTACGGCGGGATGGTGTCCTTTCTCGCTTCCGGTGGTGAGGGCGCGGCTCTCGACATCTGCGCGCGGACCAGGCTCTTCATCCTGGCTGAGTCACTGGGCGGGGTGGAATCGCTGATCGAGCACCCCGGTCGGATGACGCACGCCTCGACGGCCAATTCCCCGCTGCAGGTCTCGCCCGCGCTGGTGCGGCTCAGTGTCGGTATCGAAGACGTCGACGACCTGATCGCCGACCTTGACCAAGCCATGAATTGAACGGGCTGGAGGTTCCGACTCGCCCGCTTGGCGATTGGCTCAAGGACGCCTTGTATTAAACCTATTGGCACAGGGCGTCCTTGACTCCGTCGAGATCGGTCAGGCGCGGCCGTCTGGGGCTGGCGCCGGAGCGGGGACCTCGAGCCGGTCCAGGTCGAGGCAGCCGCTGATCTGGTAGCTGCCGCTCGTCGGCGCTCCGGTGGTGTCACCGTGGCCCATCACGTCCGCGCCGCCTGCAGCACCGAGGTCCACCTTCTCGGAGTTCGCTGCTGGCTTCTCACCGCCGACCGCGTCAGGAACCGGACTCCAGGAAACCGGGGCTGCGGTGAACCAGCCGGCCGCATCGAGGCACCCGTCGCTGGTGGCCACGACATGGTCGCCGACGACCAGGCACGCCGTAGCCAGCGAGGCGCCGCCGAGCAACGCCGCCGGCCAGGCCCGGTAACTCAACGTGCACCCCCGCCGAGCTGCGGGGCGGCTTCGCTTGGCCGCTCGATCTTGACCCCGGCCAGCTGCGGGGCGGCTTCGCTTGGCCGCTCCACGTCGAGCACCCTGCGCACCATGCCCACGTGATCCTCGGGCACGTCAGGAAGCGGGAACGGCGTCGTGACGGGCGCGAAGCCGAGCCGCAGGTAGAACCGTTCAGCGCTGAGCCGAGCGTTGCACCAGATCAGATCCCCACCCCGCCGCGCTACGTACTCCACTGCGGCTTCGACGAGCAATCGGCCGAGCCCGGTGCCCCGAACGCCAGGATCGGTGGCCATCGCCCGCAGCTGCCAGGCCACGTGCGCCGGCTCCTGTAGTGCCTGCGGCCACGGACACGGCACCGGTTCCAGGCGCACGCAGCCCACGACCGTGCGGTCACCGTCGGCCGGACGTACGGCGAGGTAAGCGGTGTCCGGGTTCCGGTCTCCGGTGACCGCCATCTGCTCGATTGTCAGATGCGGGCGTAGTACGGCCCGCCGCAGGGCAACTGTTTCCTCCGCGCTGGAACGGGTCACGACGAAGCCACCGGTCGACCCGGAACCGGAGGGGAGGAGCGTGGGCTCGACGTAGGCACTCATGCTGTTCGCGCCCGCCGGCCGCGCCGTGCGTCCAGATAGTCAGCGACCACGTACTCGCCGAGATGGTCTGGGTCGGGCTGGAACATCCGGCCACCGGCCTGTCGGGCGAGGGAGTCCACGAAGTGGATCAGACTCGGATCTGGATCGAGGGCGAAGACGTTGATCTGGGCCCCGAGCCGGGTGCACCGGCTGACTTCGGTCATCGTCAATGCGATGGTCTCCGGCAGCGGCGGCCAATAGAACATCGCCCGGCCATCGGCAGTGAGGTGCGCAGTGGGCTCGCCGTCGGTGACGATCATGACTATCGGCTCGCTGTCCCGGTGCCGGGCCAGGAACCGGCGAGCCAGCATCAGCCCGTGCTGCAGGTTCGTGCCCTGCAGGGTGTCCACATCGAGATCGGCGAGGTCTGCCGCCGAGATCTCCCGGGCCCGGCTGGCGAAACCGATGATCTGGATGGCGTCCTGCGGGTACTTCGTACTGACCAGGGTGTGCAGCGCCAGCGCCGTGGACTTGGCTTCCGGCCAGGTGCCGCGCAAGGCCATGGAATAGGAGAGGTCGACCAACAAGGCGACGGCGGCGCTGCTTCGGCGCTCGGTCTCCACCACGGCTACGTCGTCCACAGCGATCGGCACGCTCTTCCGACGCGCGCCGGGATCGTCCGGTTTCAGCTCGGCCATCCCGACGGAGAGGTCGGGTCGTTCTCCGGCAGTGCGCAACACGGCCCGGCGTACGGTCTCGAC
>JACCTM010000486.1 GCA_013812385.1 Geodermatophilaceae bacterium
AGAAAGCCGAGGTTGACCACAGCCGCGGCAGTGGAAGCTCCACCGTCGGTGATCAGCAGATCACCTTCCGGTCGGGCGATCGCCGAGCGTCCTATCACGGCGAGCCAGACCACCCCCGGCAACATCGCCGGCCAGACGGAGCCGGCGACCTCGTACATCGCTCGGGTGAAGGCCACGTTCCCCGCGACAGCAGCCAGGACCGACACCGGAAGCAGGACCGGTCCGGCTCGCAGCGGCAGGTAGAAGACCTCGACGATCGCACAGATCGCCGCCAGGGCGAGGATGACTACTCCCCCGGCGACCCGCCGGATCACAGCGACCCGGCCTCCGCGTCCAACTCCAGCCCAGCGAAGAGGTCCGTTTCGTGACCGCCCTCGGCGTCGGTCGCCCCGCGGGCACCGCGTACGAGCTGGTAGTGCTCGACCGCGAAAGCCTGGTTGGCGATGTTGTTCGACAGCGCGAAGAACGGCCCGTCCACCTGGATCTGGGTGGCATGGGCGCGCATGGCAGCCAGCTTGGCCGGCAGATACTCGCGCCCATCCACAGCGGTAGTGACCAGCTCGTCCGGAGTGCCCATCGGCAGCTCGTCGGCATCGGTCACGTCGAAGAACGTCTCGCCCGCGGCGCGCATGGCTTCCACCGCGGCCCGCAAGCCGGAGACCGGGATCGCGCACCAGTAGGCCTTGGCCACCGACCAGGCCGGCCCCAGATCGGGCCGGTACGCCGCATCTGCGGCAGCATCGAGGGCCGCCATCGCGACCCGATGGGCTTGGATGTGATCGGGGTGGCCATACCCCCCGTTCTCGTCGTAGGTCACCAGCACCTGCGGGCGTACGTCGCGAATGACCTCCACCGCCGCGGCGCAGATCTCGTCGGGATCGGCCCGCCAGAACGCACGTGGGTGGTCGTTGGCCGGGGTTCCCAGCATCCCGCTGTCCCGCCAGCGACCGGCACCGCCCAGAAAACGAGAATCGGAGACCGCCAGCTCCCGCAGGGCATCGGACAGTTCCGAGATCCGGTAGCCACCCAGCTGATCTGCCTGTCCGACAGCGAGCCCGGCCAACTCCGGGACCAGGACTTCGCCTTCCTCGCCGAGCGTGCAGGTGAGCAGGGTGACGCCGACCCCAACGGATACATAGCGCGCCATCGTGGCGCCGTTGTTGATCGTCTCGTCGTCAGGATGGGCGTGCACGAACAGCACGCGACGAGCTGACTCGGCTTCGTTCACATGCACCACCCTAAGCGGGCACCCGCACAGTGGCGCCCGTCGTGCGGCCAGCTCAGAGGACGGTACGGACCGCCGAATAGTGGCAGGCAGAGGTGTGTCCCGGCTCCTGTTGAGCCAGCGGCGGCTCGAGGTCGATGCATTTCTGCTGTTGGTCCTCGGTGAGTTCATCCCTGAACTTGAAGCACCGGGTCCGGAACCGGCAACCCGAGGGTGGGTTGGCGGGGCTGGGGATGTCGCCGGTCAGGATGATCCGCTCACGGCGGCGCTCCCGCTCGGGATCCGGGATCGGGATCGCCGAGAGCAGCGCCTGCGTGTATGGGTGCATGGGTCGGCTGAACAGGATGTCGCGGTCGGCCAGCTCGATGATCTTGCCGAGATACATCACCGCCACCCGGTCGGAGATGTGCCGCACCACTGACAGGTCGTGGGCGATGAACAGATAGGACAGACCGAGTTGGTCCTGCAGGTCCTCCAACAGGTTGATCACACCCGCCTGGATGGAGACATCCAGCGCGGAGACAGGCTCGTCGAGGATCAGCATGGCCGGTTCGAGGGCCAGAGCCCTGGCGATACCGATCCGCTGCCGTTGACCGCCGGAGAAGTCCGCCGGGTAGCGGTTGGTGTGCTCGGGGTTGAGCCCGACCATCTGGACGAGATCCTTGACCCGGCTACGGAGGGCCGCATCGCCCTTGACCAGATCATGGATGATCAACGGCTCGGCGACGATGTCGAAGACCGGGAGCCGTGGATTCAAGGACGCATACGGGTCTTGGAACACGATCTGGATGTC
>JACCTM010000489.1 GCA_013812385.1 Geodermatophilaceae bacterium
GTGGACGGGCCCGGCAGCGACGAGGTACGCGCCTTCATCGTCGACAACGCATTGATGTGGCTGCGCGACTATCACGTGGACGGGCTGCGGCTGGATGCCGTGCACGCCATCGTCGACGAGTCGGCGCGGCACGTCTTGGAGCAGCTGAGTACGGCGGTGACCGAGCTGTCGCAGACCCGCGGGCTGCCGTTGTGGCTGATCGCCGAGTCCGATCTGAACGCTCCGCGGTTCGTTCGCTCTGCTTCGGCCGGTGGGTACGGGCTGGCCGCATCGTGGGCCGACGAATGGCACCACGCCTTGCACTCGGTCCTGACCGGCGAAACGTCTGGCTACTACTCGGATTTCGGCTCGATGTCTCAGCTGGTCAAGGCGCTGCGACAAGCGTGGGTGTACGACGGCGAGTACTCCGTACACCGCGATCGGGTGCACGGCCGACCGCCCTCCGGGCTGTCCGGTGAGCAGTTCGTCGTGTGCGCGCAGAACCATGACCAGATCGGCAACCGGGCGGCCGGCGACCGGCTCGGCGCACTGACCTCTGTCGGCCGCTTGAAGATCGCCGCCGCGCTGCTGCTGACCGGGCCGTTCGTACCGTTGCTGTTCCAGGGTGAGGAATGGGCCGCATCGACGCCGTTCCAATACTTCACAGATCACCAGGATCCGGAGCTCGGTCGAGCCGTCTCTCAGGGCCGCCAGAACGAGTTTGCCTACTTTGGCTGGCGACCCGAGGACGTACCCGACCCGCAGGAGATCGCAACCTTCGAGCGGTCGCGACTCCGGTGGCAGGAGTTGGCTCAGGATTCCCACGCCGATATGCTGAAGTGGTATCGATCGCTGATCGCCCTGCGTCGTGGACATCCCGGCCTGGCCTGCGGACCGCTCGATGACGTGACCGTGGACTTCGACGCCGGAGAGCAGTGGCTGGTGATGCAGCGACGGGCAGGGGCGATATCGGTGGCGGTCAACCTCGGGCCAGTGCCTTGTGAGCTCCAGCTCGGCCAAGAGATCCTGTTGTCGTCAGTGCCCGACCTACAGATCGACGACGACGGCGTGGTGGTGCTGCCCGCAGACTCCGCGGTCGTCGTCGACTCGTCGCGTCAGGTGTCCCGCCCGGACGCGTCGATCAGTGCGAGCCGACCCCGACCTCGCGGGACTCCGACGGCGCGCCAATACGAGCCAATAGCTTTCGGGTGATCGGCGCGTAGTCAGCCGGGTTCACGGGCGCCAGCCATTCCTTGAACCGAACTGCCCGCCCCACACCGATGCCGATGTCTTCGAGCATCTCGTCGATGTTGTGCACCGAGAACGGAACGATGTTGGTGCCGCGGGCGTGCTTGCCCTCGGTGCGCTCCTCCATCCACCGAAGCCGCTCAGCCACGAACGCCCGGCGCGCCTCGACCGAGGGAAGCTCGAGGCCTCCCGATAGGAGGGCGGCGATCCACAGAGCCGCGACTTCGGCGCTGAGTGGGCTGAACAACGAGGAGTTGTAGCCGACGAAGGACAGCTGCGTGATGTCATGCGGCTGGATCTGGCGGTAGAGCGCGAAGTTCCCCTGGTCGTCGGTGATCCGCTGCTGCAAAGCAGCACTCAGGCATGGCACCCGCTGGTGGAAGCCGGTTCCGCAGACGACCAGGTCGGCCGGAAGGATTGTCCCGTCCTCGAGCTCGGCGGCGGGGCGCCCGTCCTGGACGAGCAGCCGGCGGATCTCGCAATCTCGACGGACCACGATGTCGCCCGAGGCGACCTTGTCGTAGAAGCGGTCGGTCACCAGGCTGACCGTGCTGCGCGCGATGCGTTCGAGCGGCCCGTCCGGGACCAGGCCGAGCTTGTGCAGTTTCAGCTGCCGGGTGACCAGCGACTGGATGCTGCCGAGCATGGAGTTGCGCACCGGACGGCCCGGCCCGTGCAGAAAACGCTCGAAACCCCTCGGCTTGATGTAGCGGAACAGACCCTCACCGAGGCGGGTCAGCAGCAGGTACTTGTAGTTGAGCACGTTTCCGAGCTTCTTCGGCATCTTCCAGATGAGGTTGCGGGCCACGACCGTGGTCGAGGAGGCGACGTCGCTGAGCGCGGCGGCCACATCGCAGGAGGACTTGCCGTAGCCGACGACGAGGACGCTCTTGCCGCGGGCATCGGCCAACTCGGTCATCGTCGAGGCGTGGCGCAGCCGGCCGCCTGCCTCGGCGAACTCCTCGGCGCCGAGGTAGTCCGGAACGAATGGGTCGCAGAAGACGCCGTTGGCGACGACGAGATGGTCGGCGACCACGGGTGCCAGGTCGTCCTTCCCGCCGGTGTCGCGGAGCCGCAGCGTCCAGCGGCCGGCGGCTTCGTCGAGATCGGCGGAGACAACCTCGGTGTTCAGCCGCAGTTTCGGGGTCAGGTCGAAGTGCGCGGCGTACGACGCGAGGTACTCCTGCACCTGCTGACCACTCGGCCATTCCGGGTAACTCTTCGGCATCGGGAAATCAGACATGGCGTAGGTCGACCGGCCGTTCTGGGTGGTCAGGCCCGGATAGCGCCTGGTACGGCTCCACACCCCACCGACATCTGGCGCTTTGTCGAAGACGGTGACGTCGAACCCGAACTGGGTCAGAACCTTCGCTGTGCTGAGACCGGCGAAACCAGCCCCGATGATGGCGATGTGCATGATTGCGTCTCCTCTGGACTGACGCTCGGCGCGACCTGCGCCTCCGAGCGGAAGGGGCTGTTACTGCCACTCTCGGGGCGACCGCCTGCCGACGCATGAGGGATCCATCCCTCATCTTTTCGGGCTGGCCGGCGTGGGGGTACGCGGAGCGACTCAGACAACCGGATCGGTGCCAAGATCGCTGGCACTATCCGCCACTACCTCACGCGGAAGAAGCACTCAGATGAGCGAAATCCGATGGCTTACGAGCCGGCCCAGGACTACCCGTTGCGTTCTGGTGATGGCCGCGATTGTCATCCTGACCGCGTGCAGCGCAGCGGAGACGTC
>JACCTM010000044.1 GCA_013812385.1 Geodermatophilaceae bacterium
CGGCATGCCGGGCACGCCGACTTGGAGGACAGTGCGGCGGCTGACCCGCTGGAGCAGCAGGCCAAGGCCAAGAACCTCAACTACGTCAAGCTGGACGGCCAGGTTGGCATCATCGGCAACGGTGCCGGGCTGGTGATGTCCACATTGGACGTCGTCGCCTACTCCGGCGAGGAGTTCGGGGGCGTCAAGCCGGCCAACTTCCTCGACATCGGGGGCGGGGCCTCGGCGCAGGTGATGGCCGACGGACTGGGCATCATCCTGTCGGATCCGTCGGTTCGCAGCGTCTTCGTCAATGTCTTCGGGGGGATCACCGCCTGCGATGCGGTCGCCGACGGAATCGTCGCGGCTCTCGGCCTGCTCGGGGACTCCGCGACCAAGCCAATCGTCGTACGGCTGGACGGCAACAACGTCGAGGAGGGTCGCCGCATTCTGGACGAGGCGGCGCATCCCCTCGTCGAACAGGTGGACACCATGGACGGCGCCGCCCGGCGAGCTGCCGAACTCGCTGCTGCGGACAAGTAGAGGAGCCGTACCCGAATGTCGATCTTTCTGAGTGAAAACAGCAAGGTCATCGTCCAAGGCATGACCGGCTCCGAGGGCAGCAAGCACACCCGGCGGATGCTGGCATCAGGGACGGCGATCGTCGGCGGCGTGACGCCGGGCAAGGGTGGTCAGAGCGCAGACTTCGACGGACGCGCCCTTCCGGTGTTCGACTCGGTGGCCGATGCGATCGCGCAGACCGCCGCCGATGTCACCGTGATCTTCGTCCCCCCGAAGTTCGCCAAGTCCGCGGTGATCGAGGCGGTGGATGCGGGAATCGGGCTCGCGGTGGTGATCACCGAGGGCATTCCGATCCACGACTCCACCGCCTTCTGGGCGCATGCGCAGGGCGGCCTCACCCGGATCATCGGGCCGAACTGCCCTGGCGTGATCTCACCCGGTCGTTCCAACGCGGGAATCATCCCCGCCAACATCGCGGGCAAGGGCCGGATCGGGCTGGTCAGCAAGTCCGGCACGCTGACCTATCAGATGATGTACGAGCTGCGAGACATCGGCTTCTCCACTGCCGTCGGCATCGGCGGCGACCCGGTCATCGGCACCACCCACATCGACTGCCTGGAAGCATTCGAGGCCGACCCCGACACCGAGGCGATCGTGATGATCGGCGAGATCGGTGGCGATGCCGAGGAGCGGGCTGCCGATTTCATCGCAGCCAACCTGACCAAGCCAGTGGTCGGGTACGTCGCGGGCTTCACCGCCCCCGAGGGCAAGACGATGGGCCACGCCGGCGCGATCGTGTCCGGCTCCTCGGGTACGGCCCAGGCGAAGAAGGAAGCGTTGGAAGCAGCTGGGGTGCAGGTCGGCAAGACCCCGTCGGAGACAGCGCAGTTGCTGCGTGAGCTGGTGGGCTCCATCTCCGGCTGAGTACTAGCAGAGATGGGCACAGCGCTGACGGTCATGGCACTCATGGGCGCGGCCCCTTGCCCGTCCTGGGCATACCCAGCATGCTGAGGCGCGCAGTGCATCAGCATGTGAGATTGCGGTACTGAGAAGATGCGCAACGGCAGTCGCCACCCGGCGGCGTAGGCGAAGGAGTGGAAGCGATGACTGCACCCGGCAGCGGACCCGGATCCCCAGGGGGGTACGGCCAACAGCCCGGTGGATCGCAGCCCGGCGGGTTCGGCCAGCAGCCACCCGGCCAGCAGCCGGGCTATGGGCAGCAGGGGCAAGGTGGCCAGCCGGGACCGGGTGGCCAGCCGGGACCCGGTGGGCCGCCCGGTTATGGCCAACCGCCCGGCGGACCGCCCGGATACGGGGGAGGGCATCCCCAGCAGCCCTCCTACGGTGCGCCCGGTCAGTACCCCAGCCATGGTCCGGGCAGCAGCAGCGGCACCTCGTTTGACATGAAGTCCCTCACAACGCCGGACTGGCTCATCATCGGCGGCGGCCTGCTGTTCTTCATCGTCAGCTTCCTTCCGTGGGCCACCGTCGATTTCTGCGATGACGTGCCGGCCGAGCTCGCCTCTGACTGCAGCCAGTCCGGCAACGCCTGGAGCGTCTCCGGTTTGCTCGGGTTCGCGGCCGTACTCCTGCTGCTCGGCGCCATCGCGGTGATCGTCAAGGCACTCAACGTCCTGCCGAAGAGCTTTCCCATGCACTTCGTAACCGCCGGGCTCGGCCTACTTGCGGCCATCTTCTTCCTCATCGGCTTCCTGGACATCCTTACCGCGGAGGACGGCTTCGGGTTCAACGTCGGGCCCGCGTTCGGGCTCTGGCTCGGCCTGCTGGCGCTGCTGATCTTCCTCGCCGGCGTGGTGATGTCCTTCATGAAAGCTGGCGGCACGAAGTCTTTGCAGGGTGGGCTGAACAAGTTGCAGCAGAACGCTGCCCAAGGAGGCCAGCAGCAGGGTTATGGCCAGCCGGGCCAGCAGGCGCCGGGCGGATACGGCCAGCCGGGGCAGCAGGCACCCGGGGCATATGGACAGTCCGGTCCGCAAGGGCCCGGTCAACCGGGGCCTGGCGCGTACGGACAACCCGGCCAGCAGGCACCCGGTGCGAGCTACGGTCAGCCGCCACACACTGGAGGCAACCCGGCGCAGGGACAATCCTCAGGCCCGGGTGCTGGCTTCAGCCCGGCCCCGCCGCCGCCGTACGGCTCGAGTCCACCGGCCGGTGGTACGGGCGGTCCGCCGCAACACTGAGGCTCGCCGCTGCTCGGAGGAGACCAACACACGCACGACATGCGTGGCCGGAGGGCGCTGGAGCGAAAGCTCCGGCGCCCTCTGCTGTGCGCTGTCTCTATATGCTGAGAACTGGCCAGCCATGGTCGAGTTGGGTGCGCCATACCTGACATCTGGCGTCAACCCGGACGCCGGAGCCGAGCGCGGGGGTCCGGAGATGACGTCGTTCGAGAACGCCGGAGCGCACCCTCGTGGCACTGCTCCCAGCGCCGGTCAGCGGTCACGTGTCGGCGACATCCTCTTCGCGGCAGGTGGACTGCTGTTCGTCGTCGGCAGTTTCCTGACCTGGATCTATCTCGATTTCCCCTCGATTCCGGGTCTCGAGTTCGGAAGTCCGTGCGCTGACATCGCCGACCCGCAGTTCCGGGCGACCTGCGAGGAGACCTTCGGCGTCTCGTCGAGTTCAGCCCCGACTGGCTTCTCGACCAACGCCTGGGACCTGGTCCTCACGTCGGTTGCCGCGCTGCTGATGGTCCTGGGCACGTTGGTGGCCGCGGGTCTGGCGCTGCGGGGGCTCCCTGCGAACCCGACGCTGCGCCGAGGCCTGACGACAGCCATCCTCGTGGTTGACATCATCATCGTGAACTTCGTCAGCTCGGTGGATTTCAGCGCACTCGGGCAGCGCTTCCTCGACGAGTCGCTGGGCGACCTGGCCGGAGCCGGCACCCCGGGCCTGGCCCTGGGTGTGGGATTCTGGTTGGCGCTGGGGGGCCTTGTTGCAGCTAACGCGGGCGTCCTTGTCGCACACGGCATGTTGGGTCCGCGGAGGCAAGCCTCCAGCTGAGATCGGCGGCGGTACCGGACCTGTACGACGGCGCTGTCGGCGCGCCTGCCTCGTACCGTCGCCACCGCCTTGCATGGTGGGGACGTGACCTCCGTACTCACCAGATGGTTGGCGGCACCGGATCGCCGGGCCACCCCAGCTGCCGAGCCGCCCGCCGGTGCAGGCGCCGGACTGCTGCTCACCGGGGTCGTGGCCGGACTCGGCGCGGCCGCGGCCGGGCTGGTGATCTTCGCTGCGGTGATCGGCCTGGCCTGGATCGTCGAACCCGCCATCGGGGGCTCCGTCCTCGGCCCCGGCCGGCTCTCGGTCCAGGCCTGGCTGGTGGGCCACGGCGCGGACGTGGTCGCTGGTGACGTGCTCGTTGCGATCACTCCGATGGGCCTGAGCGCTCTGCTGGCCATCTGCTGCTGGTGTGCCGCCTGCTGGGCGGGGAGACGTACGCAGGTGCACGATCTGGCTCAGCTGGCCAGAGTGCTCGGCGGACTCGTCATCGCTTACACCGCAGTCGGGCTGGGACTCGTGCTGATCGGTGCGACCTCCGGTGCCGAGATCGGGTTCGGTTCAGCTGTTCCCGGAATCGTCGCACTGAGTGGCGTCGCGGGGGCCTGCGGTCTGCTGCGCACAGCGGGCCACGGCCGGCTGCTGCACGACCTCGTGCCCTTTCCGTCCCGAGCGGTGCTGTCCGGCGCGGGCGCCGGGGCACTCGCTCTGGCCGCAGCTGGGGTGGGCACCGTCGGGATCTCGGTAGCCGTGGACCGAGCCGGGTTCGCGACGCTCACCGAAAGTTTGGCGCCAACCTGGAGCGCCGGCCTCGGGCTGTTCGTCCTCAGCGTGTTGCTACTGCCCAACGCTGCCCTGTACGCGGTGGCGGTTCTGCTCGGACCCGGGTTTGCCGTCGGAGCCGGTACGACGGTGTCCGCCTTCGGGGTGACGTTGGGCCTGGTACCTGGGCTGCCGTTGAACGCCGCCCTGCCGGATGGCGCGGCGGTGCCGTTGGGCGCCCTGCTCGGGCTGGTCGTTCCCCTCCTTTGCGGACTGGCCGTGGGGGTGGTAGTGGCACGACGGCTCGACGACGAGGTAACCGCGTTGCGAGCGGCGGGCTGGGCGGTGGCCGCCGGAATGCTGCTGGCGCTCGGAATCGGCCTGGCGCAATGGTTGGCCGGCGGTTCCTTGGGAGAGGACGGACTGGCGACCATCGGGGCGTCCCCCATGGCCACCGCCGTCGTTGCCGCCGGGATGCTGGCTCTCCCGGCCGGTCTGTCGGCTGCGGTCCTGCGGCGACGGCACCTGTCACGGCGGCGCTGACGGCGGTTAGGGTGCTGGCCGTGCCCGCCCGGTTGGTCGTCCTGGCTTCGGGAGCAGGAACGCTGCTGCAGGCTCTGCTCGACGCCCAGACTGATCCTGGCTTCCCTGGGGAGGTCGTTGCGGTCGTCTCCGAGCGGGCCGATGCCCAGGCATTGGTACGAGCCGCACGGCACGGCGTTACCGCCGAAGTGGTGCCGATGGCTGATTTCGAGGACCGAGGCGCATGGAATCGGGCGCTGGCCGACACAGTCGCGGCTCACCGACCGGATCTGGTCGTGTTGGCCGGGTTCATGAAGATTCTCAGCCCAGAGTTCCTGCGCCGCTTCCAGGGCCGGATCATCAACACCCATCCCGGACTGCTGCCCGCCTACCCCGGAGCGCACGCCGTACGCGACGCGCTCGAAGCGGGTGCCTCGATCACCGGCGCCAGCGTGCTCTGGGTGGACGAAGGAGTCGATACCGGGGCCGCGATTGCGCAGACCGAAGTGCCGGTATTAGTCGGCGACGACGAATCGAGTCTGCACGAGCGGATCAAGGTCGTGGAGCGAGAGATGCTGGTCCATGTCGTGTCCGAACTACTGACCCCCCCGCGCGCTTCGGCCCCCGGGTTTCGGGCATGACGCGGATGGCCGTTCGCAGGGCCTTGATCGGCGTGTACGACAAGACCGGCGTAGACGAACTGGCAACCGGGCTGGTCGCAGCCGGGGTCGAGATCGTCTCGACCGGAGGGACCGCACGACGCCTGCAGGAACTCGGCATCCCGGTGACTCCGGTCGAGGCCGTCACCGGATTTCCGGAGGTTCTCGACGGACGGGTCAAGACGCTGCATCCCGCAGTGCACGCCGCAATTCTGGCGGACCGACGCAAGCCCGAACACGTTGCTGTGTTGCAGGATCTGGGTATCCAGCCCTTCGACCTCGTCATCGTGAACCTGTACCCGTTCCGGGAGACTGTGGCTTCGGGTATGGCGCCGGAGGAATGCATCGAACAGATCGACATTGGCGGACCGGCGATGGTGCGCGCGGCAGCCAAGAACCATTCGTCGGTTGCGGTTGTGGTCGATCCGGGCCGCTACGGCGAGGTCCTGACGGCGGTCCGCGCTGGTGGTTTCACTCTCGCCCAGCGGCAGGCCCTGGCCGCAGATGCCTTCCGGCACACGGCAAGCTATGACATTGCCGTCGCCTCTTGGATGGGTAGCGTGCTCGCTGCGGACGAGTCGGGCTTTCCGTCCTGGGTGGCCGGATCCTGGGACCGGGTGGCTGTGCTCCGGTACGGCGAGAATCCCCATCAGCGCGCCGCGGTCTACCGACACTGGCGCGCAGGCCTCGCTCATGCCGAGCAGTTGCATGGAAAAGCGATGTCGTACAACAACTTCGTCGACACCGATGCCGCCCTGCGCGCCGCCTTCGATCATGCGGAGACGTGCGTGGCGATCATCAAGCACGCCAACCCGTGCGGCATCGCCGTCGGAGCAGATGTGGCGCAGGCGCACCGCAAGGCGCACGCCTGCGACCCGGTGTCGGCCTTCGGTGGCGTGATCGCGGTCAACCGTGAGGTCGATCTCACCATGGCCGATCAGGTTGCAGAAATATTCACCGAAGTCGTCGTGGCCCCAGGCTTTTCCGACGAGGCGCTGGAAGTGCTCAAACAGAAGAGGGGTGTTCGGTTGCTCCGCCTCCCAGCGGCGGTCGCCGATCCGGTCGAGATGCGGGCGATCAGCGGCGGACTGCTCGTCCAGACCGGTGACCGGCTCGACGCACCCGGTGACGATCCGGCGAGCTGGACGCTGGCCTGCGGACCCGCTGCCGACTCGGACACGATGACCGATCTCCGATTCGCTTGGCGGGCCGTACGTTCGGTGAAGAGCAATGCGATCCTGCTGGCCGCTGACCGGGCAACCGTCGGGATCGGAATGGGGCAGGTCAATCGGGTCGACTCCGCCCGGCTTGCAGCGAGCCGCGCGGGGGACCGCGCCACCGGCTCGGTGGCCGCCTCGGATGCGTTCTTCCCCTTCCCGGACGGCCTGGAGGTGCTCACGTCGGCGGGTGTACGCGCGGTAGTGCAGCCAGGCGGGTCGGTCCGTGATGATGAGGTCATCGCGAGCGCAAGCGCAGCGGGCATGACGATGTATCTGACGTCCACCCGACACTTCTTGCACTGACCGGCGGGTTCAGTCGTGACCGAGTTGCCGCAGCCCGGTGTCGAGCGGATCGACGAACAGTACGACGGTGTCGACTGGGACGGCCTAGACCTGACCGGGGAAAAACTCAATGCCGCTCGGTTCACCGACACGGCCCGTACCGATCTGCGCCGCGCAGATCGACATGGCTCAAGCCCTGGCTCTGGCGATGTCCTACGGTGCCCTGATCGATTCTCCGGACTGAGCCGAGGCTCAGCTGACGCGCTTGGGCGGTGTGACCGCGGCTTTGAGCGCACCGAGCAGGCCGAGGGCGGTTGCCCCGATGACGACGTAGAAACCAGCGTCGAAGACAGAGAGATCGAAGTCGGAGTCACTCAGTGCCACGAGGACTGCGGCGGCCATGGCCAGTGCGACGATCAGCGCGAT
The DNA here is from genome assembly GCA_013812385.1 of Geodermatophilaceae bacterium. GTDB lineage: Bacteria > Actinomycetota > Actinomycetes > Mycobacteriales > Geodermatophilaceae > JACCQS01. The sequence goes on from JACCTM010000044.1 coordinate 7,397, forward strand.
CAGCCCGAGCAGGCGCCGGCTCTTGCCGGGGACAAAGGCGGTCAGCCCGATCAGCAGCAGGATGGCGCCGCCGACGATGATGACCACGGGTTGCCACAATCCGGTGGTGAAGATGCTGCCGAAATTATCGAGGCCCTGACGCAGGATCTGGTAGCCGGTCAGGCCCTCGGCAGCGGCGAGCCAGTCCAACAGCAAGGAGACGCCGACGCCCGCGCCGGAGAGGACCATCAGCAATCCCGCGAGTGAGTCCGGACGACGTACGGCGACAGGTTCGGCGGCGTAGGCAGAGGTCTGGTCGTACGAGCTGTCGGAGTAGGACATGACCGACCCTTCTTGGCTTCGTGGGGCCCCGGAGAGCGCGGGATATCGTGGTGAGGTTGCCAGAATAGGGAGATCCAGCGTGTGCTGGGTGTTGGCTGGCCAGGTCGGGACCATGTCAGACCATGTCGGGCGAGGATCGCAGTGTCATGATGCATGCCGTGACGGCGACCATCTTGGACGGCAAGGCCACCGCGGCAACGGTTCGGGAGGAATTGCGAGGTCAGGTGGCCGCGCTGACCGCTGCCGGGCGACAGCCTGGGCTCGGGACTCTGCTAGTGGGCGACGACCCCGGCAGCACGTGGTACGTGGGTGCGAAACACAAGGACTGCGCGGAGATCGGGATCGCGAGCATCCGATACGCGTTGCCTGCATCAGCGAGTCAGGCCGACGTGTTGACGATCGTCGACGAGCTCAATGCCGATCCGGCGTGCACGGGATACCTCGTGCAACTTCCGCTGCCCGAGGGCCTTGACGAGATCGCGGTCCTCGAACGGATGGATCCGCGCAAAGACGTCGACGGCCTGCACCCGGTGAACCTAGGCCGGCTCGTCCTCGGTGAGCCGGGGCCGTTGCCGTGTACGCCGACCGGCATCGTGGAACTCCTGCGTCGCCACGACGTCCCGATCGCCGGCGCCGACGTGGTGGTCATCGGGCGCGGTATCACCGTGGGGCGACCGCTGGGGCTTCTGCTGACCCGGCGTTCGGAGAACGCGACAGTGACCTTGTGCCACACCGCGACTCGCGACCTGGCGGCACACGTCGGCCGGGCCGACATCGTCGTCGCCGCTGCCGGCGTACCAGGACTGATCACCAAGGAGATGATCCGGCCGGGCGCGGCGGTACTCGATGTCGGAGTGAGCCGAGTCGACGGCAAGATCGCCGGAGACGTGACCCTGGACGTCGGCGAGGTGGCCGGTCACATCGCCCCGAATCCAGGAGGCGTCGGCCCCATGACCCGGGCAATGCTGTTGGTCAACGTCGTGGCCCTGGCCGGCGCTCTATGAGGGCATGAGCACAGCGATGGCCCCGCTCGTCACCCGCCAGCGGCTGATCGCCCAGGTCCCCTACATCGCCGTCGGCCTGGTTGTCGCCCTCGGTCTGGTACTGGTGATCTTCGCGTACTGGCGTCGCGGGGTGGTGACCATCGGCGCTGCGATGGCACTGGCCGGACTGCTCAGACTCCTGCTACCGGCCCGGCGAGCCGGCCTGCTCAGCGTCCGCAGCCGTGGCTTCGACGTGGCCGCGTACATCTTCTTGGCAGTTGCGCTGGTCGGGATCGGCGTCGCCATCCCGGCACCCGTCCTCTGAGGCTGGCTCCGGCTGGTCGGGTAGCCCTGGATAGCCTGGGGGCATGGCAGATGGTGACACGTCCCGACGTGGCAAGGTGACCGTGGTCGGCGCTGGCTTCTACGGTTCCACGACCGCCCAGCGCCTGGCTGAGTACGACGTCTTCGACACGGTCGTACTGACCGACATCCTCGAGGGACGCCCGGAGGGTCTGGCGCTGGACCTCAATCAGTCCAGGCCAGTCGAGGGCTTCGAGACCAGGGTTGTCGGGGTCGGCGGTGGCTCCTACGACGGCACCGAGGATTCCGACGTGGTGGTGATCACCGCTGGCCTGCCGCGTAAGCCGGGCATGAGCCGGATGGACCTGCTCGAGACCAACGCCAAGATCGTGCGCGACGTGTCGGAGAACATCGCCCGACGCTCACCTGACGCGGTCGTGATCGTGGTGTCCAACCCACTGGACGAGATGACCGCCCTTGCCCAGCTGGCGACCGGCTTCCCCAAGAATCGGGTGCTGGGCCAGGCCGGGATGCTGGACACCGCCCGATTCACGAACTTCGTCGCCGAGAAGGTTGGTGTCGCGGTCGGCTCGGTCAAGACGCTGACCCTCGGTTCGCACGGTGACACGATGGTCCCGGTGCCCTCGCGCTGCACTGTCGATGGCAAGCCGCTGACCGACCTCCTGTCGGCCGAGGACATCGAGGATCTGGTCGTCAAGACCCGCAACGGCGGGGCAGAAGTCGTCGCGCTGCTCAAGACCGGGTCCGCTTTCTATGCGCCGTCGGCGGCTGCAGCTCGGATGGCTCACGCGGTGATCGAGGACTCCGGAGCGGTCATGCCGGTCTGCGCCTGGGTTGACGGGGAGTACGGGATCTCCGGGGTGTATCTCGGGGTGGAGGCCGAACTCGGACGCGAGGGCGTACGCCGCGTCGTGGAGACCGACCTGACCGGCAGCGAGCTGGCTGCGTTGAACGAGGCCGCCGAGGCCGTTCGCGCCAAGCAGGCCGACATCGCCGACATGTAGGTCGCGTCGCGCTCGCCGTACCGTCGTCATCGCGTAGAAGGGCACGCCCGCTCATGAGCAAGATCAAGGTCGAGAACCCGGTCGTCGAACTCGATGGCGACGAGATGACCAGGATCATCTGGCAGTTCATCAAGGACCGGCTGATCCACCCGTACCTCGACCTCGATCTGAAGTACTTCGACCTCGGGATCGAGTCCCGGGATGCCACCGAGGACCAGATCACGGTCGAGGCCGCTCAGGCGATCAAGCAACACGGCGTCGGCGTCAAGTGCGCGACGATCACCCCCGACGAGGCGCGGGTCGAAGAGTTCGGCCTGAAGAAGATGTGGGTCTCGCCCAACGGCACGATCCGAAACATATTGGGAGGTGTGGTCTTTCGGGAGCCGATCATCATCTCGAACATTCCTCGGCTGGTGCCAGGTTGGACCAAGCCGATCATCATCGGCCGGCACGCGCATGGCGACCAGTACAAGTCGACGAACTTCAAGGTGCCCGGCGCCGGGACGGTGACCATCACCTTTACCCCGACTCACGGTGGTGCGCCGATCGAGCACGAGGTCGTGCAGATGCCGGAGTCCGGCGGCGTCGTGATGGGGATGTACAACTTCAACGAATCGATCGCCGACTTCGCCAGGGCATCGTTCTCGTACGGACTGCAACGCGGCTATCCGGTCTATCTCTCGACGAAGAACACGATCCTCAAGGCCTACGACGGGGCGTTCAAGGACATCTTCGCCGACGTCTTCGCGCGCGAGTTTCAGGCTGACTTCGAGGCCGCCGGACTGACTTACGAGCACCGGCTGATCGACGACATGGTCGCGGCGGCGATGAAGTGGGAGGGCGGCTACGTCTGGGCGTGCAAGAACTATGACGGCGACGTGCAGTCCGACACCGTCGCGCAGGGCTTTGGCTCGCTCGGGCTGATGACGTCGGTCCTGATGACGCCGGACGGTCGTACGGTCGAGGCAGAGGCGGCGCACGGCACGGTCACCCGGCACTTCCGTCAGCACCAGGCCGGGAAGCCGACCTCGACAAACCCGATCGCCTCGATCTATGCCTGGACCGGTGGGCTCAAGCACCGCGGAAAGCTCGACTCCACATCGGAGGTCACCGGATTCGCCGAGGCGCTGGAGCAGGTCTGCGTCGAGACCGTCGAGAGCGGCAAGATGACCAAGGACCTGGCGCTGCTGGTCGGCCGCGACCAGCCGTTCTTGACGACCGAGGAGTTCCTCGCCGCCCTCGACGAGAATCTCCACACCTCTCTCGCTTGACCCTGCTTTCCCGGTCCTCTCACGGCGTTCCGGCGGGCTGTTGCCCTGTCAAGCCACCGTTCGAGGAAAGTAAGATCAGGCGGCGCTGCGGGTCAGTGCAGTTCGGATCTGGGCCATCAGTACGTCGGGTTGTCGAAGATCCCGGGCCGTTGCGTGGATGACAGTCCAGCCAGCCTGTACCAAAGCTTCAGGCGCCGACGATCGCGCCGCATCTGCATGGGGTCGGCGTGATGAATGCCGTCGTATTCGACGGCAACCCGCATGTCCGGCCAGGCCAGGTGCCGCACCGCTTCACGGACACGGGTGACCCGCCACATCCCTTGGCTGAGGGCCACACGCTCTTCCAAGTGGGTCAGATCCAAGACGCCGGCATGCGCGAGGGGATCGAGATAGGGAACTGCTGAACCCGGCTCCGACAGAGTGGCTATGTCCCAGGCACAACGGACCGGCGGCGTCAGGTGTACTCCGCGACGGACAGTCAGATCTGATGCAACGACCAGGGTCCGGTGGGTCGTGACGCCTCGAACGCCCTTGATGTGGATGTTCGGAGGGCAGCCGACCGTAACGGGATCATGCGTGTCCGCCAGCCTGACACCGAACATCCAGGCGGCGGAGTGCGCCGTCAATGCCGCTCCAGCAGGCAAGATCATCAAGGCGGCTTCACATCGGATGCCATGGTCGATCCGCATACGTGAGTCGGCATATACGCCGCGAACGTCCGCTGAAAACTGGCGCTGCGTAGCTGTTTCTCGGTGAGCAGTCCCGCAGAAACGGCGTCTCGGCCCCGGAAGAGGCCGTGGCGAAGCTCCAAGGGCACGGATATGCGTGGTCGCATGGGCGAATCGTCGTCGTAGCTGCATGAGGTTCGCTGCGACTGTCCACAGGTTCGATGTGGGTCTCGGTGTCTTGGACTGCACCGGCCCGGTCGGCTGGACCTACCGTGGTGGTGTGCAGACCTTCTTGCCGTACGCCGAGTTCAAACGGTCCGCCCGCGTCCTGGATCCGAGGCGGTTGGGCAAGCAGCGGGTCGAGGTGATCCAGGTCGTTCGCGCCTTGACCTGGCCGGGATACGGCTGGGCGAACCATCCCGCAGTGCTCATGTGGAAGGGTTTCGAAGAGGCACTCGGCCGCTACGGCCTGACCTGCTGCCAGGTCTGGACCGAACTCGGACATGGCGACACCTGTGCCGCGACCATCGCCGCCGACCTGCACGCGATCGGCGTCGAGAACATCCGCACCCAGCCGGAGCTGGCCGCGCGGGGCGCTCTCCCGGCCTGGCTGGGTGATGACGAACTGCATCTCAGCCACCAGTCCTCGTTGCTAGGCAAGGATCCGGACTGGTACGGCCCGCATTTCCCCGGCGTACGAGATGACCTTCCCTACCGCTGGCCGGTTCGCTCGCCCAACGCGCTGCAAGCCGAGCAGCGCAAGGCCGAGTACGCGAGGCTGCGTCAACAAAGAGCCGCAGCTCGGGCAGCGCACGAGGCGCAACGGGCCAGTCGGCGGCGCAGTCAAGCGGCCAAGCGCGGCTGGGCCACCCGCCGCGCCAATCGCACCGGGCCCACGAACCGTTAGCGGCTGAGCCAGGGCCTCCGGCGGTGCTCCAGAAGGGACTCAGTCCGGTGCAGGTGCCGTACGGAGGCACCAGACCGGGCCCTCGGGTGTATCGCGAAGCTCGACGCCGGCGGAGGCAAGAACGTCGCGGATCTCATCTCCAGCAGCGAAGTCCCTCTCATCTCGAGCCTGGCCACGGAGGCTGATCGAGATCCAATCCCGGTTCCCAGTACTGTGCCAGGCCAACCTTGTAGATCTCGTACACAGGCACCGTGTGCGAGCCCAGCGTCAAGGCTGCGGCGCTGGCGAAGACCACAGTGCCGCCACTGGAAACGGTGTCGCGTAACTCCCGCGGCAGCGCACTGTCCCGCCAGGCCCGTAGCGCGTACGTCGGACTACCCGGACCGGCGAAGACCCAAAGCGCTGCTCGTACGGCGGTCAGGGCACGCTCGCGGGCCAGCCGATCGATGTCGGCGCTGCGCCAACCGGCCACGGTCACGTCGTGGCCCACGCTGGCACGGAAGTA
>JACCTM010000049.1 GCA_013812385.1 Geodermatophilaceae bacterium
ACGCGTTGGTGGCCAACCTCTCGATCTTCGATCTCGGCGGCGACGACCCCGGCTCCGGCGAGATCGGCTACTGGACCCATCCGGACGCCCGCGGCCGTGGCGTGATGACCGAAGCCGCACGACTGGCGGTCGACCACGCATTCAGACCGACGGCCGACGGCGGCCTCGGCCTTCGCCGCCTTACGCTGCTGGCCTCGGCCGGCAACGCCGCGAGCGCGCACATCGCCCGACGTAGCGGCTTCACCGAGGTCGGCCGGGAACGCCAAGCCGAACTGCTCGGGGACGGCAACTACGACGATCTGCTCACCTTCGACATCCTGGTCAGCGACGACCGGCTGGGCCCCACCCCGGGGCGCACCTGATGCGCGTAACCTCGACTCTCGGCGGTCGATGACGTCAGGGCCGCACGGACTCGACGAGAGGCGAGGCGAGGCGACCCTTGTCCACCCAGCACGACATGGCCGGTTTCGGACCCAACGAGTGGCTCGTCGAGGAGATGTACCAGCAGTACATCTCATCGCCTGACAGCGTCGATGAGGCGTGGCACGAGTTCTTCGCTGACTACTCCCCCGCTGGTAGCGGCTCCTCGAGCCCCAACGATGCCCCCGAGCAGAGCCAGCCGGTAAAGAGCAACGGTGCGGCTCCGCCGTCGCCTGCCACGGCTCCGGCCGCGTCAGCGCCGTCAGCGGCCCCAGCCCAGGCGTCACCTCCGCCCGTAACCCCACCGTCGGCCCCGGCCGCATCCCCGCCCGCCTCCTCAGCGCCCCCCAGGCAGCCTGACCGGGCGGCCGTCACACCGCCAGCCTCCGCAGGACCGCCGGCACCCGCACGAAACCCTGAGCAGCCCAAACCCGCTCCGCTGTCCCGGGATCGGAGTCAAACCAGCTCCCCGACACCCCAATCGGCAGACGGCGCCACGTCGATGAAACTGCGCGGAGCCGCAGCCCGCGTCGTGGCCAACATGGAGAGCTCGCTGGAGGTCCCGACAGCCACCAGCGTGCGGGCCGTACCGGCAAAGCTGATCGCTGACAACCGGATCGTCATCAACAACCACCTGCGCCGCTCGCGGGGTGGAAAGGTCTCCTTCACCCACCTGATCGGGTACGCGCTGGTCAAGGCGCTGGAGTCCTTCCCGGAGATGAACACCGCCTTCGGCCAGGTCGAGGGCAAACCGGCGCTGATCACCCCGCAACACGTCAACCTCGGGTTGGCCATCGACCTGCACAAGGACGACGGAAGCCGGCAGCTGGTGGTGGCCTCGGTCAAGGGCTGCGAGGGAATGGATTTTGCGGCCTTCTGGTCGGCCTACGAGGAGATCATCAAGCGCGCCCGGTCCGGCAAGCTCACCGCCGACGACTTCGCCGGGACCACGATCAGTCTCACGAACCCCGGCACTCTCGGGACCAACCACTCCGTACCGCGGTTGATGGCCGGACAGGGCGCGATCCTCGGGGTCGGCGCGATGGAGTACCCGGCCGAGTTCCAGGGCATGAGCGAGGAGATGCTCGCCGAGATCGCGCTGTCCAAGACGATCACCCTGACCTCGACCTATGACCACCGGATCATCCAGGGCGCCCAGTCCGGTGACTTCCTGCGCCGAATGCACCAGCTGCTGCTCGGCGAGGACGGCTTCTACGACGAGGTGTTCAGTTCGCTGCGGATCCCGTACGAGCCGGTGCGCTGGGTTACCGACGTCACGATCCGGCACGAGGGGCAGATCGACAAGAACGCCCGGGTGATCGAGCTGATCGATGCCTATCGGACCAATGGCCATCTGATGGCCGACACGGACCCGTTGGAGTTCAAGGTCCGTACTCACCCGGACCTCGACATCATCCAGCACGGCCTGACCCTGTGGGACCTCGATCGGGTCTTCCCAGTGGGTGGCTTCGCCGGCGAAGCCACCATGAGTCTGCGCGACATTCTTGGCGTGCTTCGGAACTCCTACTGCCGCACGGTCGGAGTCGAGTACAAGCACATCACCGACCCGGAAGAGCGTGGCTGGCTGCAGAAGCGGATCGAGGTCAAGCACGACGTCGCCGACGTACGCGAGCAGAAGCACATCCTTGGCCGGCTCAACGCCGCCGAGGCCTTCGAGACCTTTCTGCAGACCAAATACGTTGGGCAAAAGCGCTTCTCGCTAGAGGGCGCGGAGTCGGTGATCCCGCTGCTGGATGCCGTACTGCAGAAGGCCGCCGAGTACGCCCTCGACGAGGTCGCGATCGGGATGCCGCACCGTGGCCGGCTCAACGTGTTGGCCAACGTGATGGGCAAGAGCTACGGGAAGATCTTCGCCGAGTTCGAGGGCAACATGGACACCGGCACCGTGCAGGGTTCTGGTGACGTGAAGTACCACCTCGGGGCCAGCGGGGTGTTCAACCACCCGGAGCGCAATTCAGCCGTCCGAGTGTCGCTGAGTTCCAATCCCAGTCACCTCGAGGCCGTCAACCCGGTTCTGGAGGGCATCGTCCGGGCCAAGCAGGACCTGATCAACAAGGGTGAGGGTGGCTTCACCGTCATGCCCGTGCTGATGCACGGTGACTCGGCCTTCGCCGGCCAGGGCGTGGTCGCCG
>JACCTM010000052.1 GCA_013812385.1 Geodermatophilaceae bacterium
TAGTCGAGTTCCGGCAAACTGCCGGCTAGAGCGTAGAAGGTGTCGTTGCCGCTCTCTCCGAACATGTGATCAGTCCCGCTCTCCCCCTCGAGGTAGTCGTTGCCGGTCCGCCGTAAAGGAAGTCGCTTTGGCTGCCGCCGATGAGGGTGTCGGTGGTGGTCCCCGGGTTGGAACCGCCGCGTACGTCGTCGTTGCCGGCACCGGCGTGGATCGTGACACCGGTGTAGCGGCCGACGAAGAAGGTGTCCGTGCCGCAGGTGCCGTTCAGGACCTGGTTGTTGGCCTTGGCGTAGATCGTCTTTCCGACGCAGAGTTCGGCCGAGGCGGGGCGGCGATCAGCACCTGAGCGCCGACGGTGACGGCGAGGCCGGCAACGGCGAGGAGGCTACGAGTGATGTTGTTGTTCATGTCAGTCCTTTGCAGTAGGGCCCGGCTGTGGGGGCGTGTTGTCGATGGGGCCAACTCTGCGGCGTCGGCGGGCTGGGCGCATGAGGGTTGATCCCTCATCTTGAGGTCCCGCGATCCCCTACACGGGCCTCCGATGTCGACGCGCGCGACCGCCGTCGGTCCAACCTGTCGATTCGCAGTTACAATGAATCAACTCACGTCCCGCCGATCGCCCCCAGACCTTCCACACCGCCCCAGCGGCCCGTCTCGGGCACGGCCCGACGACTCACCCGATACGTCTTGCTGAAGGGGATTTGCGTGCCGTCCGAACAGAGCAATGTTTCTGCACCGACGGGCTCAACGTTCACGGAATCTCGTACCCATCCGCGCCGTCGCACACTTGCGGCGGCTGCTTCCGGTGCCGCCCTGGCCAGCGCTGCTGCGAACCGTACGGCCGGTGTCGCCAAGACTGCGACCCGAAGCAGCAGCGTCGCCAGCGCAGCGGCCAAGAAGACGACGACCAAGGGCGTCGCGAAGACGGTGGCCGCACCAGCCAGGAAGGTCACCGCCAAGACCGCTGCGAAGAAGGCTCCTGCGAAGACCTCCAGCCGAGTCTCGGCCTCCGGTACCGCGACCGCCATGGCCGACGACGCCGCGACCGTCATAGACGACACGCCCAACCTCGAGCTCCTCGTCAAGGACGGCGCAGCGGTGGCTCCGGTCGATCCGACCAAGGACGCTGAGCCTCCTGAGGAGGTCAGCGCCGAGTACGTCTGGGACGACGAGGAAGAGTCCGAGGCGCTGCGGCAGGCGCGCAAGGACGCCGAGATGACGGCCTCGGCCGACTCGGTCCGTGCCTACCTCAAACAGATCGGCAAGGTGGCCCTGCTCAACGCCGAGGAGGAGGTCGACCTCGCCAAGCGGATCGAGGCCGGACTGTATTCCGCCGAACGGGTGCGGATCAACGAGACCGACTCCCGCAAGGTCTCGCCGCAGTTGCGACGTGACCTGAACTGGATCGTCCGCGACGGCGAGCGGGCCAAGAACCACCTTCTCGAGGCCAACTTGCGTCTGGTCGTCTCGCTGGCCAAGCGCTACACCGGACGCGGGATGGCCTTCTTGGACCTCATCCAGGAGGGCAATCTCGGCCTGATCCGAGCCGTGGAGAAGTTCGACTACACCAAGGGCTACAAGTTCTCGACCTACGCCACCTGGTGGATCCGACAGGCGATCACCCGCGCGATGGCCGACCAGGCCCGCACGATCCGGATCCCCGTACACATGGTCGAGGTCATCAACAAGCTCGGCCGCATCCAGCGCGAGCTGCTCCAGGACCTGGGCCGCGAGCCCACCCCGGAGGAGCTGGCCAAGGAGATGGACATCACTCCGGACAAGGTGCTGGAGATCCAGCAGTACGCCCGGGAGCCGATCAGCCTGGACCAGACCATCGGTGACGAGGGCGACTCCCAACTCGGTGACTTCATCGAGGACTCCGAGGCCGTTGTGGCCGTCGACGCCGTCAGCTTCACTCTGTTGCAGGATCAGCTCACCAGTGTCCTGCAGACCCTGTCCGAGCGCGAGGCCGGCGTGGTGCGCCTGCGTTTCGGGCTCACCGACGGTCAGCCGCGCACCCTCGACGAGATCGGCCAGGTTTATGGCGTGACCCGCGAGCGGATCCGTCAGATCGAGTCCAAGACGATGTCAAAGCTGCGACACCCCAGCCGCTCCCAGGTCTTGCGCGACTACCTGGACTAGGGGTACTGACACGGACGTTGGTGACGGCGCGTCGGTGTTGGACTGGCTAGGCGACGACCTCCGAGTGAGGTGGGAGCTGCTTGACTGCAACCATCTCGCCCTCGGAGGCTCTCGTGTCACAGGCTAATGCTGTGTTGATCCCTCGTGGTCGTCTGCTCCTTGCCCGTTGTGTCGTGGACCAGCATGGCCGTTGCGGCGGACTGGGAGCGTATCCAGGTCTCGGTCACGACCGCGGCTCGGTGGACCGGGCGCTACCGGCAGCTCGGTGCCGCCGGGATGGTCGACCGGTCAATTCGGCCGCACCGCTGCCCGCGGCAGACTTCGCTGGTCGGGGAACAGGAGATACCCAGCGACCCGTTGTTGGGGTTGAAGGCGCCCAAGCTCGACACTGCGGTGAGCGAGCCGCTGACCACCGATCAGCTCAAGGTGCCAGCGCCGCGGGTCGAGGTCATTGAGGCCGACCGGATCGAGCACGACGGCACGGGGCGCCACCCCGCACGTCTCTTTGCCGGCGGCGCTGGCGCGGATTCTCGGTGAACGCCAGGGTCGTGGATAGCGCGTTCAACTAGGTTGTCCTGATCGGACCACTGGAGGGGCGCATGTCGGCTAGAGATCTTGCGGAGCAAGCCGAGCGCATCCTGCAGGCTTCAGAGCGGACGACGGATGATTTCCTTGATCAGGGCCGCGTTGCCGAGGCCAGGGAGGCCGTCACGAAAGCGCAGCGCGACCTCCGAGAGGTCAGGCGACGGCTTGGTGACGAGCAGCGTGACGTTCGTGAGAGCTTTTCTGCCGACAGGTTGAAAGCGGACCGCGCTGGGCGGCCGGTTGGTATGTCCGCGCCAAGGCGTGACATCCACGGCGAAAAGGCTGCAGCCCTGCAGCCCTACGCCGACGTTCTAGATATCATCGACAACGGGCTTGCAAACCTCCAGCGCGCCAGGGTGCGGATCAGCCAGGCCGCCAACGAGCGGCAACCGGACGCCACCAAGTCCGGGGAACAGTCTGTTGGCCCATCTCAAGACGGCTCGCCGCCCAAGGCCCTTTCCAATGGGGGGCGCCACAACGCTCCGCGGCCGGTGCCGGTCTACTCGCTCCCACCGGTCCCCCTTTCCGCGGCCCCGGCTCCTGGGGTCCGGACACCGCAGCCTCAAGCGGTATCCGCGCAGCTGCGGCCGCCATCGCCCGTGGCGTATGGCGCAGCCGACGAGCCAGTCGCCGCACCCGGCTTTGAGCCGAGCTATTACGAAGTCTTAATGCCCCAGCCGCATTGGTCGCCGACGTCACAGATAGCTGCGCCCACGCCGCCGAAGAAGTCTCGACGTGGGTGGATCGCGGCCGGCATCCTGGGTGGCATCGTGGTCGTGGCCGGCGCCACCGTCCTAGTCGTTGGGTGGATCACCAACGAGGACTCCGATTCGACCAACTCTGGACTCGGCGAGATCGGACCAAACCGGATCGAGGTCGCCATTGACCGATGCGGCCTTGCGGGTGAGCCGGGAGCCGAGGTCGGGGACGAGGGCCAGAGTCTCACCCTGGACACCAGCGGGGAGGAAGAACTCGGCGGCATCAGCTACACAAGCCTGGAGTGCATGATCAGCGCGCTCGACATCCCGGACGCCATCGAGTCGCGGATTCTCGCGACCCGTGCCCTGGATGGTGTGCAGGACGCCACATACGACGAAGTCTCGCTGTCGTGGTCCTATCACCCCGACAGCGGTATGACCCTGATTGTCTCGCTCACGTAGGGCTCAACCCGTTTGACGGGTGGCAGCCAGCAGTGATCCGGCCGAGAAGGGGCCGCCCGGGAGCGTCTGTCAAGCTGACCTTGAGGGTCTAGCCGTACACGTTTCGGGGAGCCGACCCAATTCCTCCCTGGACCGTGACAAATCGCGAACGGGGGGTTGAGATCGTTTAGCCAACCGGATCGAGGACGAGCGCCCGGGCTGCTGACGGGCGCGGCTACGTTGGGCTTATTCAATACGTAACCTCCGCGACTCCAGCCATTACGTCCCACGGGTTGTCATCCAAGCTCTCGTCACGCTCAACCCCGACGATGCCATCGCGGCGTTGGCGATGCGCAGCGTGCTCGAGGAAGGCACGACCTGGCGAGCGCTTTGGCTCACCGAGCGTGCCCTCATATTCGTAGTGGCTTCAAGACCCGGAGATTGGAGCCTCCACAGCGACGACCAAGAGCCGCGTGAGTTGGTCAGCTGGGTGTGCCCGTTGACTGAGATCCGCAGCGTTTCCCTCGCCAAGCTGAGCCAAATAGGCAGCGGCTATGGCAACGAGTGGCGATGGACGACAGTCGTGAGCATTCGATTCAGAGACGACGAGGCCGTCAGCGTGCCTCTGTTCGGCGCGATTCCCGAGAATGAATTCGTAGTCAACCAGGCAGCGACAGCAGAAAAGTTTCTGGCTGAGTTACAGAAGCGATGGCCCACACCTGCATCGTGAAAGGAACGCCCCGCTCTCCTGTCGAGAGCAGGGCGCCTTTGGCTGTGCTGAGTCAGTCACAGCGGTGATCTGGCGAGTCGGCCTGAGTGCCGTCTACGTAAGTGGGCGGCCTGGTGACCTAGCCCATACACGTCGGTCAGCACTTCGGTGCGCCCCCGATCTCGTCAAGCCAATCAGCGGCGGTCAGGAGTTTGGCTGCGAGCCGCCTGGGTTCCCGGCGTCTACCACTTCTGTGACAGTCCCGGAGATCGAGACCATCGGCGTTGCCAGCGAGACGTCCCCGTTCCCAGTCGCTCGAGATCTGGCCGTCGCACCATTCAGGGCAGTCCACTGATGGGCTGGGTTGTAGCTGAGCGCTCGTCGCTGTGACTCCTTCAGTCCAGAATGTTTCAGGCCACAGCGCTCGCTGCAACCGGAGACCAGGGCCGGTAACTCTTCAGTAAGACAGCGGCCATTGGGCGTGTCCGGCAATGCCGAACCGGGCGATCCAGTAAGAACATCGAGTGGGCAACCGCGAGTCGGACGACCGATCGGTCCACCGACCGCTCGACCCGGGCACCCGATCACGTCCGGTGCGGCTGGGTGTCTCGGTCGGTCCACGAGCCGCAGACAGTCGCTTACCGTCGGGGCGGACGCCTTCCTCACGAGTCAGGTTCACACCGCGACGCGCTGGCCCCCTGGTCATCGGCCTGGCCATCGGTCTGACCGTGGGCCTGCTCGTCGGTCTCGCGATCGGCGGGACCGACGGTGAAACGGGCGCAGCACAGTTGCCGTCGGCGGACCGGTCCGCCGCGCTGACGGGGGCAGGACCCCCGGTCGCTGCGACACCGACCGTGCTGAGCTCAGTCGGCGGGAGCGACGCGCGCTGGGTCGCCTTGACCTTTGACGACGGCCCGGACTCCCGCTACACACCCGAGGTGCTCGCACTGCTGGCGCGCCATGAAGCCGTCGCGACATTCTGCATGGTCGGAGATCAAATCCCCGGCAACGAGGCGCTGATCCGTGAGGTTGCGGCTGCCGGCATGGCCCTGTGCAACCACACAAGCACTCATGACCTCGAACTGCCAGGCAGACCCCTCGAGCAGATCACGAGCGAGATCGTCGGGGCCCAGCGTGACCTTGCCGCAGTGGCGGGCGCATCAGTCAATTACTACCGCGCCCCGGGTGGCAACTGGTCCCCCACCGTGCTGGAGGTGGCTGCGACCCACGGCATGCAGCCGATCGGTTGGTCAGTGGACACCCGAGACTGGACCGCGCCCGGCGTCGAGGCGATCCTGGCTGCCGTCGACCGCCAGTTGCAGCCTGGCGGCGTGATCCTCCTGCACGACGGAGGCGGCAATCGCGATCAGACCCTGGCTGCGCTCGAGGTGCTGCTCCCGCGCCTGGTCGAGCAGGGCTATCGGTTCGGCTTTCCCGCAGAGGTCCCGCCGTCGGCCTGACCCTGGTCGGGCGACTCGAGTAGATGTTCCGCTCCTACCTACAGCGGCGACAGAGACCGTGTCCGAGAAGCTCCGACCACCCTGGAACCGGACGACCACCCGAGCTGTGTGGTCGACGGTGTTGTCGAGCGATCCGCTCGACCAGTGATAGTCGGTGCCGAAACGAGACCCGGCTCGGCCGGGAGCCGTCGAGGGTGATGTTGGCGGTGTTGGGACCGGCGTAGTCGGAGCCGCTGAGGTCCAGTGTGATCACAGTGCCGTGCCTGCCGCAGCCGCCGGCAAGCTCGCCCGACGTGGAGGCTGATCGCGACTACGAGCAGTTATGTGCTTCGGTGCCGACAGTGACGAAGCGACACAACGTAACGAAAGGTAGTCAAGTCTCGTTGACTAGTCATCTAAATGACCGTAAGTAGGTGGAAGGCTGCATGGTTCAAAAGCAAGATCACTCCAGGTAGCATGTGGATGCTCTTGACC
>JACCTM010000032.1 GCA_013812385.1 Geodermatophilaceae bacterium
CCACCACGCAGCACGTTGTCCGACTCAGCCATGATCTCCACGCCGACGCCGGCAAGGTAGGCATGCAGACAACCGGCCGGAACGACCAGCGCCTCGCCTGGTTCGAGTCGAATGAAGCCACAGAGCACGGTCAGGAGGACACCACGATCGTCCGGATACTTTTCGGCTAGGCGCGAGATCCATTGCAGTGCTAGGACGTAGGGGCCGGAACCGATCGTCGACGCGGCCTTGCCGACCGCAGAGACCGCTCCTTCGACCTCAGCGTGAGGAACATCAAAGATCCACCGGACCGCCTGGGGCAGCCCCCCAGCAGACAGGGTGTCGCGCAGGCCTGCCAGCTCGGCTACGGCCAGTTCGTCGAGTAGCGCAACCGTTTCTGGCACAGCACGAAATCCGCAGAACGCTTCCACCGGAGTGAGTGCGCAGAGCATCTCCGGCTTGTGTCGGGCGTCGCGATAGTTGCGGCTCGGGTGATCAAGCGGCACACCGGCTGTTTGCTCGGCGGCGAATCCCTGCTCAGCCTGGGAGGCGTTCGGGTGCGCCTGCAGCGAGACCGGCGCACCGATGGTGAGGACCTTCAACAGAAATGGCAGGCGCGGGCCGAACCGTGCCACCCCCGCTGTACCGAGCATCGCCGCAGGGTCATCGCTGATCAGTTGCGGCAGACTCCTGCCGTCGGAGACTCGGGAAGGGCACGACGCATAGGCGCCGATCCACAGCTCCGCCTCGGGCTCGGCACTGGGTCCGGGATGACCCAGGAATTCGGCCATCGCCGTACGCGAACCCCAGGCGTAACGCCGAACTTCGTTGGTCAGAGCGAACATCGCCGGCCAGCTTAGGTGTTGTGCGCGTCCGCGCTCGAGTGCTCGGCGGCTACGGGCGACGACGTCTCCTGACGTTCATCGGGTCTGCGGAAGTCCGGTTCGAGATAGATCACCCGGGCGATCGGCTCGGCCGCTCGGACGCGTTCCTCGGCGTCGTTGATCGCCGTCACGATATCGCTGGCGGACACGCCGGGACCGATCGCGAGCTTGGCAGCTACCAGCAGTTCCTCCGGCCCGATGTGCAACGTGCGCATGTGAATGACCGAATCGATGGTCGGATCGCCAGTCAGGGCCGCAACGATCCGCTCTTGGACCTCGAGACCTGCGGATTCGCCCAGGAGCAGGCTCTTCGTCTCGATTGCCAGGATGATCGCGATCACGACCAGCAGGACTCCGATGCCGATGGTGCCAATCCCGTCCCACACGCCGTCCCCAGTGACGACGGTCAATCCCACCCCGATCAGCGCCAGGATCAAGCCGACCTGCGCACCGAGGTCCTCCAGCAGGACGACCGGCAGCTCGGGAGATTTGGCGCGCCGGACGAACTGAACCCAGCTCTGCTTGCCGCGCACCTTGTTCGATTCCACGATCGCGGTCCGGAAGGAATACGCCTCGAGCGCGATAGCGACAACCAGAACACCGATGGCAATCTGCGGCGAGGTGAGCGGCTCCGGCTCGGAAATCTTGTGATATCCCTCGTAGAGCGCGAACAGCCCGCCCACCGAAAACAGTACGATCGACACGATGAACGCGTAGATATAGCGCTCGCGGCCGTACCCGAAGGGGTGCTCAGGGGTCGCGTTACGGGCGGCTCGCTTACCGCCGAGCAGCAGCAGGCCCTGGTTTCCAGAGTCCGCGACCGAGTGCACGGATTCCGCGAGCATGGACGAGGATCCGGTGAGCAGGAACGCGATGAACTTCGCTACCGCGATCCCCGCGTTCGCCAGCAATGCGGCGATGACGGCTTTGGTCCCGCCCTCGGTACTCATCTGCTCTCCTCCGTGTACCCGTAGGTCGTCATCTGCTGGCCTCCATGTCGCCGGCGAGGGAGACATAAGCTGCGGCGAAGTCCACCATGCCGACCAGTTCTGCCATCTCGCGGATCGGTTGCTCGGCCGCCTGTTGACTCATGGGTTGCAACACGCTGGTGACAACATGTGTGGAATCGGCCAGCCCCCGTAGGTCGCGCATGGCCGCGGCCGCGTCCCCGGCCGAGCTGTCGGTGAAGCAGATCATCCGCAACTCTCGACGACCGCCTTCGGTGCGATCCCGGAAGAAGTCGTCGTCGGCCACCGCCCGGAACGGCCCGGACAGGACCCGACGAGCAGGAACCGCCTGCTCCGGCAAGCGGAAATGCGCGGCGGGAAACCCGGCGAGGACGGCCAACTGGTCCACGGCGCGACTGGCGGCCACGCCGGCGACCGCGCCCTGGGAAACCAGCATCGGCAGTGAATCGAGTAGCTCGAGGGCGAGCGTCTTCGCTGGATTCGCGAAGGACTCCTGATTCGGGCCGCAGCGCAACGCCGACTCGTCCAGCAGGTCGGCCACCGTCTCCGGCTCCCAGATCGCCGTGGGCAGGACACCGGTCACGCCGGCGACCAGCAACGCCGGGGTCATTAGCGACCAGAGCGAGGCCTGTTGTTCCCGGCTCCCGGGGAGGGCGACGTACGGGGCACGGGCCTGCGCACACCGAGCATGCAAGGGGGCCTCCGCTGCACCGACTCCGGCGAGGGCGCAACCGCGGCGGGCGGCCTCGTCAGCAGCTGTCAGGGCGTATGCCCCGGCTCCGGTCCGGCTCAAGACCAGTACGAGATCGGCGGCGGTCACCCACACCGGGATGTCTGGACCGGGCACATGCACCACCCAGACCGGGCAATCGGCACCGGCAAGCGCACGAAGCGCCGAGCCGACGATCGCACCCTCACGACGGCCGACGATGACCAGCGCTCTCGGACGCCCGGAATCGGCGAGTGAGGCGACGTCGGCCTCCACGACCAACCGGGCGGTCTCGCGTACCTGCGCACCCGCGCTGGCCACCGCACGCAGCAGTCGCCGCCGGTCACGCTCGACCAGCCGAACAGGTGCGTCGAACAGCTCGTCGATCGAGCCTGGCATCGACATCAGTGCTCAGTCACGATGACGGGCCTCGTCGAGCAACAGAACCGGGATGCCGTCGCGGATCGGAAACGCCCGGTCGCACTGGGTGCACAGCAACTCCGAACCCTCCGGGTCCAGTTCCAGGGGCGCGTGATGCTCTGCCGGGCAGGCCAGGATCGCAAGCAGCTCGGGATCGAGAGCGGATGTTGGCCGCCGGTCATCGGATTCGGTCACGGACGACCTCCAGTACCTCATCGCGAAGGTGTTCCATCGCTGGCCGATCCCGGCCCTCGACGTTGAGTCGCAGCAGGGGTTCGGTGTTGGAGGCTCGCAGATTGAACCAGCTGCCGTCAGGAAAGGAGACGGTCAGGCCGTCGAGTCGATCGATCTCTGCCCCCGGCCGGTCGGCGAAGGCCTTTTCCACCGTTGCAGTACTGGCTGCCGGATCGTCCACAGTGGAATTGATCTCGCCGGAACCGGAATAGCGCTCGTACGCGCGGGCAAGTTCGGAGAGCGGACGGTCCTGTTCCCCCAGGGCCGCCAGGACGTGCATGGCCGCGAGCATCCCGGTGTCGGCCCGCCAGAAGTCCCGGAAGTAGTAGTGGGCAGAGTGCTCACCGCCGAAGACCGCGTTCGTACGGGCCATCTCGGCCTTGATGTAGGAGTGCCCCACCCGGGTACGGACCGGTCGGCCCCCGTGCTCGGCAACGATCTCCGGGACGGCACGTGAGGTGATCAGATTGTGGATGACCGCCTCGCCGGGGTGCTTGTCAAGTTCACGTACGGCGACCAGCGCCGTGACCGCAGAGGGTGAGACCGGCTCCCCGCGCTCGTCGATCACGAAGCAGCGGTCCGCATCCCCATCGAAGGCCAGGCCCAAATCTGCGCCGGTATCCCGGACCTTGGCCTGCAGGTCGACGAGGTTCGCCGGGTCCAGCGGGTTTGCCTCGTGATTCGGGAAGCCGCCGTCCAGTTCGAAGTACAACGGCACGATCAACAGCGGGAGGTCGGCCAGGACCGCAGGCACGGTGTGCCCACCCATTCCGTTGCCGGCGTCGATGACGACGCGCAGAGCGCGGATGCCGCGCAGGTCGACAAGGTCTCGCAGGAAAGCCGCGTACCGAGCTAGCATGTCGTCGCTATGCGCTCTGCCCAGCCGGGGAGCCGGCGGTAGCGGGCCCGCCTCGGCGATCCGCCGGATCTCCAACAGACCGGTGTCCGCGCCGATCGGCGTGGCCCCCGCCCGGCAGAGCTTGATGCCGTTGTATCGCGCCGGGTTGTGGCTCGCCGTGAACATCGCTCCTGGCAGGTCGAGCGTGCCGGAGGCAAAGTACAGCATGTCGGTGGAGCCGAGGCCGGCCTCGACGACGTCCACACCCTGGGACAGCACACCTTCGGCGAAGGCGCGGGACAGCGGGACCGAACTCTCGCGCATGTCGTGGGCGGTGACGATCGCTGACGCAGAGCTCAGTTGAGCGAAGGCTGCCCCCAGATCACGGGCGATCTCTTCGTCGAAGTCGTCCGGGACCACTCCACGAATGTCGTAAGCCTTGACGATCGTCGCCAGATCCCGCGTCTTCATATCGATCGGGAGCCTATCCGGATGGTGTCGCCGACCTTGTCAGCCCAGCATCGACGTCATGGCAGCGCGGCGGTCAGGGCAGTACGGGTACGGCACGGAGGTGGCCGCGGCGCCCACTGCCCGGCGGTGGAGGTGCAGGGGGCGTCGATGTGGGCCGGGCGGCCTCGCGCACCGCGTCGGCCAGGGCAAGCAGATCGTCGGTGCTGGGCAGGATTGCATCCGGGTCGACCTCGTGCCGGACGACCTCCCACCCCCGTGGCGCGGTCAGTCGCAGGCCGTGGGCCTCACACAGGTCATAACTGTGCGGCTCGGAGAAGGAGGCAAGCGGTCCGACGACGGCGGTCGACTCGGCGTAGACGTAGGTCAGCGTCGCGACCGCCGCGCGCGCGCATCCGCTTCGCGAGCACCGCCGTGCCTGCTGCCTCACGAGTCGGGACGTTATCCGGATACACGGCCGTATCGGGGAAGGCGCACCGGTGTTAACGCGCGTCGCGGTCAGCGAGCGGCCGTAGGCTCCAGTCGTGAGCGGAGAGCGAGTGAGCATCGCAGCGAGGAACGAGCGAGCGGTGCGCTGGAGCCGAGCATCGCAGGAGATGCTCGGCGGGGCGAACGGCCTGACCGCCACCCGATCCCCACACTCCCCGCGTGGCTCCGAGGAGCGGAGGCGACTCGCGCGCGAAGCGGGTCATGACACAGCGCACGAGGCGGGGCAGTCGTGAGCCCAGAGCGCGTGAGCCGCAGCCGTCCTGACCGCACTCGGTCGCGGGACCGCCGCGGACGTGGCCTGCGCGGCCGACTGGTGCCGCAAACGGTGCCGCTGGCCCGCTCGCGGGCGGCCCTGTTCGACGATCTCGTACTGGACACTGTGGAGGATTTGGAACTGCGCTGGCAATGCGAACTCGACGGTGTGGAGTTCGCCGTCGAGGACGTCCCGTACCTCACGACGGCCAGTCCGGATGAACTCGTTCACGGCAGTGACGTCCTCGAGGACGGCAACGTCCCGCTGGCCAGGCTCTTGCCGGCCAGGCTCTCCGAATCCGGGCACCGGCTGCCTGCGCGCATCGTGCTCTACCGCCGTCCGTTGGAGATCCGTGCGCGCGACCGCAGCGACCTGGCCGATCTCGTCCACGAGGTGGTCGTGGACCAGGTGGCCGTGCTCCTCGGCCGCGACCCGGAGGACATCGACCCCGGCCAGTAAGTCGGGCGCTCGTACGGAGGCTTGATGGAACACGCGCGGATGGTGGCGTGGTCGGGGCGATCATGGACGGTGAAGGCGAGCCGCACACCCGTGGGGCCCGGACCGAACCTGTTCTCCGACAGCATCGACAACGTGTGGGTGGACCCTGTCGGACGGCTGCATCTGAAGATCACGTCTCGCCGTGGTCGCTGGCATGCAGCCGAGGTGGTGCTCGGGCACAGTCTTGGCCACGGGACCTACCGCTTCGTCCTCGCTTCTCGGCTGGACCGGTTCGATCCCAACGTGGTTGCGGGCCTGTTCACGTGGAGTGACGAGCCCGCAAGCCACCATCGCGAGATCGACATCGAGTTCGGCCGTTGGAGCGACGCGCCACAGTGCAATGCCCGGTACACGGTTCAGCCCTTTGACGCCGCCGGCCACGGACCGCGTTCAGGCAGACCGCTGCGGCCCCGTCCAGCCATGAGTTCAGATGGGCGTCGGACCGCGTGTCATTCCGCAGTGCCGGTCCGACCGGCCAGGCCGTCGCCAACTGGGACTATTGCGGTCCCGACGTTCCTACGGCCGGGGACGAGCGCACACGGGTCAACTTGTGGCTGCACGGAGGCGCTCCTCCGGCAGACGGCGCTGAGGTCGAGCTGGTGCTCGATGCGTTCATCTTCACCGGGCTGACTGATGCAAGTCCTCAGCTCTGCTAACACCGCTCGCTGGGTAGCTCGTGTCGCTCCCGCTCGGACTGTACGAAGGTAGTCTGCGAGCGTGCATCCAACGGCATGGTTCGGTAGTGCGAGACTGCGATGAGCCATCCTGTTCCTGATCACGCTGCGGAGAGCAGACACCTCATCGACGGCGGCGATCGGGCGTGTG
>JACCTM010000142.1 GCA_013812385.1 Geodermatophilaceae bacterium
TCGGCCAGCGCGTGCTCGGCCAGCGCGTCGACCAACTGCAACACCCCCGCCGTCTCCGGTCGTACGTCCACCCGGAGGCCGAACTCGGTTGCGGTCGCCGCGGTCTGCGGACCGATGCAGGCCACGACCGTACGGCTGTTGGGCTTGCCCGCGATCCCGACGAGGTTTCGTACCGTCGAGGACGAGGTGAAGCACACCGCGTCGAATCCACCACCCTTGATCGCCTCGCGGATGGCCGCCGGTGGCGGAGCCGCGCGTACGGTCCGGTAGGCCGTGACGTCGTCAACCTCCCAGCCACGTTCCTGCAAGCCGGCGGTCAGCGTCTCGGTCGCGATGTCGGCCCGCGGCAACAGAACCCGGTCGATCGGATCGAGAACATCGTCGTAGGGCGGGAAGTCCTCGAGCAGACCCAGGCTCGACTGGTCACCCGAGGGCAGCAACTCCGGGGTGATCCCGAAATCCCGTACCGCCTCGGCGGTCATCTCACCGACGCAGGCGACCTTGACCCCGGCGAAGGCGCGAGCATCGAGGCCGAGTTCGGCGAACTTCTCGCGTACGGCGCGCACCGCATTCACCGATGTGAACACGATCCAGCCGTACCGACCGGTGACCAGGCCGCGGATGGCACGGTCCATCTGGGCCGGCGTGCGGGGTGGCTCGACGGCGATCGTCGGCACCTCCACCGGCACCGCACCGTAGGAGCGCAGCCGTTCACTCATGTCGCCGGCCTGCTCCCGGGTCCGTGGGACGAGTACTCGCCATCCGAACAACGGCCGGCTCTCCCACCAGGACAGCCGCGAGCGCTTGTCCACCTCGGCACCGACCGTGATCACCACCGAACCGGTGCGCGTACTCGGCCAGGCACCGGCGGCGAACTCGTCGAGCGATCCGACCAGGCTGAACTGACTGGACAGCGAGCCGTCGACGGTCACGCAGGCGTGGGTGCTTCCGGGCAATCCGGCCTCCACCAGGTCGCGAGCGGTGTCGGCCACGATCTCGCCGTTGGCCTGCAACACCAATGGCATCGGGCTGGCCACCAGGGCGGCCACCGAGATCCCGGAACGCAGGTCCGCGGCGGTGTGCGTGGAGCCCAGCGGGACGCCGGCGTAGGCCGGCACGGCCGTGGAGATCGCGACGCCGGGGATGACGTCGTAGGGCACAACCGTACGGGCGATCGCCAGAATCTCCTTGACCACCGCGTCGTTCGTGAACGGGTCGCCGGCCACCAGCCGGGCAACCGTTCGACCGGCCTTGGCCGCGGTAACGGCCGTCTTGGCCACCTCGGCCGGGTCACCGACGGCCGGATGCAACTCGAGGTCCGGTCGGGCCTCGGTCAGCCGTTGCACAACTGCCGTACTGACGTCTGCATCGTGCAGCACCGTGTCTGCCGAGATCAGCGCGGCACTCGCCCGTGCGGTGAGCAGATCGGCGTCTCCGGGGCCGGCCCCGACGATCACGATGCGGCCAGTGAACTTGTGCCCGCGAGTCATTACCTGTTCCTCATTCCTACTGCATTGGTGTCAGCTGCCCTGTTGCCAGTCGCTTCGGATGACATGGAGGTTTTTGGAGCGGCGCCAAGGAGGTCCTCAGCACCGAGGTCGAGCAATTCGGTTGCCAGCAGGCGCCCGAGTTCGGCTGCTTCTTCCGGGGGTCCAACAGCCGAGGATCGAACGGCGGCGCTGCCGTCGATCGCGGTCACGTTGGCGCGAAGGAACAACTCTGGTCCGTCTTCACCTTCGGCGAGCTCGCACAGCGCACCCACCGGGGCAGTACAGCCCGCTTCCAGCGCGGCCAGCAGCGCGCGTTCGGCCGTCACCGTAGCGCGTGCCGCCGGGTCGTCGAGTGCGCTGAGCACCCTTACTACGTCGGCGTCGTCGGTGCGGCACTCCACCGCCAAGGCGCCCTGAGCGGGAGCGGGAAGGATCTGGATCGGGTCGAGAGTCTCGGTCACCTCGTCCAGGCGGCCCAGCCGGGCCAGGCCGGCGCGGGCAACCACGACCGCGTCGACGACACCCGAGGCCACCGCCGACAGCCGGGTGTCGACGTTGCCTCGGATACCGACCACGTCCAGGCCCAGCTGCAACGCGTTGAGCTGCGCCGTGCGGCGCGGTGATCCGGTCCCGACCCGTGACCCTGGGACCAGCTCCAGCAGATTCTGTCCGGCTCTGGCCACCAAGACATCTCGCGGATCTTCGCGGGTCGGTACGGCGGCGATCGTCAAGCCGGGGTGCGGGGCGGTCGGCAGATCCTTGTACGAGTGCACGGCGACATCGATGTCGCCGCGCAGCAGCGCGGCGCGCAGACTCGACACGAAGACGCCCACGGTGGAGAACTCGCTGATCGGCGCGCTGCTGGCATCACCTGGCGTGCTGATCTCGATCAGCATCACCTCGCGACCGCTGTGCGCGCGGACCCAGTCCGCCACCTGGGTGGCCTGGATCTTGGCCAACCGGCTCGGCCGGGTACCCAGCCGGATTACCGAGTCGTCGGTAGAAGTCATGACCGGTACTCCGCCAGGATCGCCGACAGCGACTCCGGCCGGTCCTGGTCTGGCAGCGAGGCGTCCACCGACAGGGCTTGGGCGAGATCGACGGCTTGCGCGTCGAGGCCGAGCAGTGCCCGCAGCACC
>JACCTM010000165.1 GCA_013812385.1 Geodermatophilaceae bacterium
CCGCGAGGAGCACACCGCCCGGGCGAAGGACTCGGAACGCTTCGCCGAGTGCCGCCGCCCGGTCGGCGGCGTCGACGAGGTGGTAGAGCGGGCCCAGCAGCAGGACCGCGTCCACGCTCGCGTCGGCAGCGCTCAGCTGGCGAGCCTCCCCTAGCCGTACGGAGGTCAGCGGCGTGTCCGGCTGCTCGGCCGACCGGCGAGCAGCCTCCTCGACATGGGCTGCCCACGGGTCGACGAGATGCACGTCGTATCCCTGCCGGGCCAGCGGAAGGGCGTATGCCCCGGCTGCGCCACCTACGTCCAAGACGACAGCCGGTGCCTCAGGGAGGTACCTGGCCAGCAGGATGCGAGTACGGAGCGCTTCCAGGGTGGGGATGTCGCCGCCGAGGCGATCGGGCTCCTCGCCTCGGGCGTAGTGCGCGGCGATCGACGGATGCAGCGGCTCGGTCATACCGCCACGCTAAGGAGTGGGGCAATCGCCTTACCCCGCGCGTGCGGGGCAGCTTCGGTGGGGCGATCGCCGGGGCAGGAGGGATGGGACGGCAGCGACGGGTAGCGTCGAAGCTCGTGATCGACGACGTTTCCCCGGACGATGCTGGACGGCGGCGGGGTTTAGGCGGAACCGACGAGCGCGGCAAGCTGCCGATCAAGATGCTGCACGACCGGCTGTTGGTCAGCCTGTCCAAGGAGGCAGGCGAACGGCGCTCCAGCGGGGGCATCGTGATTCCGGCAACCGCTGAAGTGGCCAAGCGCCTGATCTGGGGCGAGGTGCTCGGAGTGGGCAATCACGTTCGCCAGATCAAGCCCGGCGATCAGGTGCTGTTCTCTCCGGACGACCAGCACGAGGTCGAGGTTCGCGGCGAGTCGCTGATCATCCTGCGCGAACGCGACGCCCATGCCATCGCCGCCGAAGGCATCGAAGAATCAACCGGCCTCTACCTCTGAGGCCAGCACTGTTGATCATCGGAACTGAGCCGGGTTGCGGGCCGGCCTCGTCGATAAACTGACTAGAATCACGTTTGTCTCACCTGACGCGCGGACATCTGCGGGCCTAGCGAGACGAACGAGCGCCGAGTGGTCGCAGGGGACGCATAACGTCCGAAACTTGGCGCAGCGGCTTCCCGACCCTGAGGCGGTCAGAGGCGGCCTTCGCGGAGCCGGATCATCCAGGCGGCAGCATCGGAGAAAGACGCATCGGAAGCTTTGTCGGGCACGGACTTCGGGGTACGGCCGTCCGCGCGCGGGTATGAGCCGAGGAACCGCAGATCTGCACATAACCGTCGCAGCGCCGTCAGGGCCTCGCCCACCCGCTCGTCAGCCAGGTGTCCCTCGCAGTCGAGGGAGAAGAAGTAGACACCGAGCCGCTCCTTGGTCGGCCGAGACTCGATGCGGGTCAAGCTGATTCCGCGGATGGCGAACTCGGTCAACACCTCGAGCAACGCACCGGTGTGGTCGTCGTCGATGAATGCGGCCAGGGACGTCTTGTCGTGACCGGTACGCGGTGGCGGCGGCGCGGGCTGGGACACCAGGACGAACCGGGTCACCGCGCCGTGATGGTCGGCAACGTCATCTCGTACGACGGTGAGTCGATACCGCGCCGCGGCGATCGGCGAGGCGACCGCGGCGTCGTACCGACCCTTGGCCACTCCTTCGGCGGCGGCGGCCGTCGATGCCGTGGCGATCACCTCGACGCCGGGCAGTATCGAGGCCAGTTGCTGCCGGACCTGGGCATAGGCGTGCGGGTGAGTTGCGAAGGTGCGTACGTCCTCGACAGCGGTCCCGGCACGTACCAATAGCGGGAGGGTCACCGGTAGGAAGATCTCCCGGACGATGACCAGTGGCTCACCGGTGGCAAGTTCGTCGAGCGTCGCAGCGACCGATCCCTCGACTGAGTTCTCCAGCGGCACCAGGCCAGCATCGGCTTCACCCCGGCGTACGGCGTCGAGTACGTCGCTGACGCACGGAAGTGCCTGACCCGCATCTTCGCTCGCACCGGAGAACGCCGGAAGGCTGCGCAGCGCCGCTTCGGCGAAGGTCCCCTCCGGCCCCAGAAAGGCGAAGCGCGTCGGCGGGACCCCAGGCATGGCCGCGAGCCTAATCCGGCGGTGTCGCCGCCCGGATGAGGGGAAGATTTCGACGCGCGAGCCTGCGAGCGCTCGGATTCTCATCGGGACCGCGGCGCCGTACGCAACGAACCCGCAGCCCTGGGTACGGATGTTGCGTCAGCTACGTACCAGGGTGCCCCTGAGTCGGTTCATAGATACTCGCTCACGTGATCGGCTGGCTGGACCTCACCGCAGGTGCCAGTGGCGACATGTTGCTCGGAGCGCTGGTCGATGCCGGGGCAGCGGTGTCGGTGATGCAGGAGGCCGTGGACGCCATCGGCGTGGAGCCGGTCCACCTCAGCGTGTCCACGACCACTCGGCAGGGGCTGGCCGCAACCAAGGTTGACGTGAAGGCTCCGCGCTCCACGGTCACCCGTACCTGGGCCAACATCCGCTCACAGTTGGAGTCCGCGCCCCTGGCCGAGGCGATCCGACGAAGCGCCCTGGACGCGTTCTCCCGGCTGGCCAGGGCCGAGGCCGACGTCCACCGGACCACGCCGGAGCAGGTGCATTTCCACGAGGTGGGCGGCCTTGATGCGATCGCCGACGTCGTCGGCGTGTGTGCCGGACTGCACTCACTGGGGCTGACCGAGCTCTCCGCCGGACCAGTGTCATTGGGCAGCGGGATGAGTCGCGGCGAGCATGGCTTCATCCCGATCCCGGGACCAGCTGTGCTGCAAATGCTTTCGGATGTGTCTGCTCCGGTTTGGTCCGGGCCGGCGCCGTATGAGATGTGCACGCCGACCGGCGCCGCGCTCCTGGCCACCGCCGTGACCCGGTGGCAGGAGATGCCGCAGATGCGGGTACGTGCGGTCGGGCACGGAGCCGGCGCCCGCGACGTGGATGAGGTGGCCAACATCGTCCGGCTCATCCTGGGTGAGCCCGTGGGACAACCGGATTCGGGTACGGCAGTTCTGCTGGAGTCCAATGTGGACGACATGGACGCGCGGCTGTGGCCAGACGTCTTGGCCGCACTGCTCACCGTTGGCGCCTCGGACGCCTGGCTGACCCCGATCCTGATGAAGAAAGGCCGCCCGGCCTACACACTGCACGCGCTGTGCACGCCCACCGCAGAGGCCGCGGTGCGCAAGCAGATCTTTGCGCGCACCTCGACCATCGGTCTGCGCCGCATCCCGGTCGGAAAGTACGCCCTCGACCGCGAGCAGGCCAGCGTTCGCGTGCAAGGCGAGCAGATAGGCGTGAAGCTCGCGCGTGACGAAGGTCGGGTGGTCAATGTCAGCGTCGAGTTCGAGGACGTCGCGGGCGCCGCTCAACGGCTCGACCTGCCGGTCAAGGAGGTGCTGCGAGCTGCCACTGCGCAGGCCCACCGGCTCTTCGCTCTCGGCAGCGACGATCCTTCGCCGCCCCGATGATCTTCTCGGTCGTGTTCACGGCCTTTGTGCTCGTCGCGCCGGTCGAACTGCCTGACAAGACCATGTTCGCGACATTGATGCTGGCCAGTCGGTTCAGGCCGCTGCCGGTCCTGACCGGTGTCGGCGCGGCCTTCGCCCTGCAGACCGCGATCGCGGTGGCCGCCGGTTCGCTGCTCTCCCTCCTGCCGAGGGAGTGGGTTGCGCTCGGGGTCGCCGTGCTGTTCGCCGTCGGCGCCGTTGTGTTGTGGCGCTCGGCCGGCGAAGCCGTTGCGACCGGCGTGGCCGGCGAGGCCGGCGTGGCCGGCGAGGGCGCGAAGCAGACCCAGGACAAGGACTGGGCGGCCTGGCGAATCGCCTTGGCTTCGTTCGGGATCACCTTCCTGGCCGAGTGGGGCGACCTGTCCCAGCTGGCCACGGCTGGGTTGGCTGCCCGCTATGACGCCCCGTTGTCAGTGTTCGTCGGTGCCTTCGCCGCGCTGCTGCTGATCGCTTCGCTCGCCGTCTTCGTGGGCTCGAAGCTCGTGACGCGGCTGCCGCTGCGGCTGGTCCGCCGTACGGCAGCGGTCCTGTTCGCCGCGTTCGCCGTGCTCGCGACGTACGAGGCCGTCACCGCCTTCACGTCCTAGCCACCGGGCGACGCTAGGCATCGGGCACCCTGCCCTGGTCCTCGACCGGGGAATGGGCGGTAGCGGGCACCTTGCCGTCGCGGACGGCTGGCCTAGGGTCGCCTGCGTGGCGGCCGAAACCTCCCAGTCCCTGGAGCGGGGCCTGCGCCTGCTCCGGCTCCTGGCCGACGCCTCTTCGCCGATGACCGTCACCGCGCTGGCCGATGCGTTGCAGACCCATCGCCCAGTCGTCTATCGGTTGATCACCGCACTGGCCCGGCAGGGCATGGTTCACCGCGACGCCGACGGCCGCTGGCGCCTGGGGCTCGGTGTGTTGCACCTCGCCCAGCGCATCCACCCGCTGCTGCGCGAGGCCGCCGCCGGGCCGCTGCGCCGACTGGCCGAGGACGTGGGCGCGACAGCGCACCTCACGATCACCGATGGCGGGGAAGCGTTGGCTGTCGCCGTGATCGAACCGTCCTGGACCGACTACCACGTCGCGTACCGGGTCGGCTCCCGGCACCCGCTCGACCGAGGAGCCGCCGGCCTCGCGATCCTTGCCATCGACTCCCCCGCCGAGCCTGGATATATCGCCACCAGCGGCGAGTTGCAGCCTGGGGCGCACGGGATCGCGGCGCCGGTCATCGGCGTCAGCGACCTGCGAGCCAGCGTCGGCGTGATCACCCTCGGGGAGTTGGCCGCCGATGAGGTCGGGGAGCGAGTCGTACGGGCTGCCGACGAGATCCGCGCCGCCCTGTCCTGACCTGGGTCCCTGGCCGGTTCGCTACACAACCGGCACATGGGCGCTCAAAGTCGCTCCGTAGCCCCGCCGGGGACACCGTTTGTGCGGTGTTGCTCAGTCAGCGAGGGCGGGGCGGATCGTGCCGGTACAGGTTCCGAAGCCGATCCGCGTACCGCCGACGCCAGGAGCGCTGGCTCGCAGGGTGATCGTGTCCCCGTCTTCCAGGAAGGAGCGGGTGCTGCCGTCCTCCAGCGTCACGGGATCCCGCCCCGACCAGGACAGCTCCAACAAGGACCCACGCTGACCGGGTTCGGCCCCGGACACCGTTCCCGAGGCGAACAGGTCCCCGGTCCGGAGGCTGGCGCCGTTCACCGTGAGGTGGGCCAGTTGCTGATCCGCGGTCCAGTACATCGCGGCGAAAGGGGGTCGGGAGATCACCGTCCCGTTGCAGTCGACCTCGATGCTCAGGTCCAGCCCCCAGTCCTCGGCCCGGCGGAGGTACGGCAAAGGCTGCGGGTCTTGCGGCGGCCCGGCCACCCGGGCCGCCTCGAGTGCAGCCAGCGGCACCACCCACGGCGAAATCGTCGTCGCGAAGGACTTACCCAGGAACGGGCCGAGGGGTACGTATTCCCACGCTTGGATGTCCCGAGCCGACCAGTCGTTGAGCAGCACCACCCCGAAGACGTGCTCGGCCAGGTCGCCGACTAAGACCTGGCTGCCGCGCTCGGATGGCGTACCCACGACGAACCCGACCTCGGCCTCGATGTCCAGTCGCTGCGAGGGTCCGTATGTCGGTGCCTGCGCGTCGGCCGGCTTGCGCTGTCCGCTCGGGCGTACGACATGGGTTCCGGATACGACCACGGTCCCGGCTCGACCATGGTAGCCGATCGGCAGGTGCTTCCAATTGACCGGCAGCGCAGGGGAATCGGGACGGAAGATGGCACCGACGTTCGAGGCGTGCTCCATCGAGGCATAGAAGTCGACATAGTCGGCCACCTCGAACGGCAAGCACATCTCGGCGTCGGCCTGCGGGATCAGCATCCGTTCGACGGCCCCGCGCTGGGACTCGTCGGACAGCAGTTGGGTGACCCTGGCGCGAATGCGATCCCATTCCGGCCTACCGCTGGCCAGGAACTGGTTGAGGCTTTCCGAGCGCAGCATTTGGGACGGCTCGTCGATCAGGCCGCGAGCCGCCGCCGCGGAGAGGTCGAGAATCTGGTCGCCGATGGCCACCCCGATCCGCCGTCCACCACCGCCCCCCTGGGGACGGCTGCCGTTGATCGGACAGAACACGCCGTAGGGCAGGTTCGTGATCGGGAAGTCGCTGCCCTTGGGCACTGCCACCCAG
Source organism: Geodermatophilaceae bacterium (assembly GCA_013812385.1). GTDB lineage: Bacteria > Actinomycetota > Actinomycetes > Mycobacteriales > Geodermatophilaceae > JACCQS01. The sequence goes on from JACCTM010000165.1 coordinate 6,174, forward strand.
GTCTGGCCGGCCGTGCCCGCTTGAGCCCGGTTCGCTCCACGACCGCCGCTTTGAGCACCCTCCAGTGGCCGGTTGGGTGGCGAACCGGCGCTTTCGGCCGGCTCCACCGGCCTCACAGGAGGCCCAGTTCGGTCAACTCGTTGACCGGTTCAGTGACCGAACAGGATCCGAAACCGATGAAGCTGGTACGTATGCGCCGCGCATCGTGCTCGTGCATGGCGCGTAGCGCATGCACGATCACCTCCGCGCTGCCCTCGCGTAGCCAGCCGACGATCTCCTCGTCGTCCTCACCGAATATGGCGGCTTGGGTGGCCAGCAGCACGTTGAGGAAACCGTGCTGGGTGTTGCCCGCCTCGTCCTCGACTCCGCAGATCGCATGGTGCAGGCCGGCGGTGCACTTGAACGCCACCCGGCGGGCGACGCAGGCCGTGATGAAGGCGGCGAGTTCCTCCGGCGCCGGCACCGCTCCGCGGGTCGCGCCGCCGGTCCGGAACTTCGCCTCTCGGCCGGCCGCGGCGATGGCGTCGAGATCAGTCGACCAGTTCTGGCCGCGGGGCAGTTCGACGTACCCGGTGACGGCCGGCAGCGCGGCCAGAATGTCCCCCAGGGCTTCTGGTGCAGGCCCGGCAGGTAGGACGATCTCGACCGCTCCGAGGTCCAGCTGCGGATCGGTCACGATCTGGGTGATCGCGTCGCTCAGGCCGTCCAGGCCGGTGTCGGCGATCAGGCCGACGGTCAATGGCTCGGACCGCAGCCAGGCCTGGGCCAGTTCCGGTACGCGGGAGGCCGGGCACAGGAAGCGCCCGACCATGAAGCCGTAGGTTCCAGCCAGGTGATGCGGGTGTGCGGAGAGCGCGTCGGCCATGGCGGCGTTGCCGGGCGGGAAGAGGGCCGCGTCGTCGAGCAGCGCCCCGAACAGGCCAGTCAGCGCTGTCGAGGCGGCCTGGCCTACCGGGGTTGGCGGAGCCGGCACCGAGTCGGGTGTTGACACGGGCCGTGACGCTAGCGCACGCTGGACGAATATGAGCGGACACTCGTGTCCGTTTATCGGTCATCGCCTTGAATGCCAGCCATTGATGCAGTGAGAAGGGGGCTCGGACATGCCGTACTACCGCCAGGTGGGAGCCGTTCCGCACAAGCGGCACACCCAGTTCCGTCAGCCCGACGGCACGCTGTACGCCGAGGAGTTGATGGGCATAGAGGGCTTCTCTGCAGACTCGGCGCTGCTCTACCACGAGCACCTGCCGACAGCGATCGTGCACAGCGAGCCCTTCGACGGTCCACAGTGGGCACGGCAGTCCAACTATCCGTTGAAGCCACGGCACTTCGTCACGCACAAACTGGACGTTCCGGGGTCCGATGCGATCACCGGTCGTCAGCACCTGCTGGCCAATGCCGACTGCCGCATCTCCTACGCCATTGCGGACAAGGCATCGCCGTTGTACCGCAATGCAATCGGTGACGAGTGCGTGTACGTCGAAAGTGGTACGGCGCGCGTCGAGTCGGTTCTCGGCGCCTTGGACATCGGCCCCGGCGACTACGTCGTGATGCCGACGTCCACCACCTATCGGATCGTCCCGACCGGCCCCGAACCGTTGCGCACATTGAGCATCGAGGCCACCGGCCACATCGGGCCGCCCAAGCGCTATCTTTCCGCTCGCGGGCAGTTCCTGGAGAGCGCGCCGTACTGCGAGCGTGACCTACGCGGCCCGACCGAGCCGTTCACAGCAACCGGCAAGGATGTCGAAGTCCTTGTCCAGCACCGTTCTTCAGATCACAATGGCGGCGTGGGCTGGACCAAATTCACCTACGCCCAGCACCCCTTCGACGTGGTCGGCTGGGACGGGAACCTCTATCCGTACGCCTTCAACATCGCCGACTTCGAGCCGATCACCGGCCGTGTGCACCAGCCGCCGACCGTGCACCAGACCTTCGAGGGGCCGAACTTCGTGATCTGCTCGTTCGTGCCGCGCAAGGTGGACTACCACCCGGAGTCGATCCCGGTGCCCTACAACCACGCCAATGTTGATTCCGACGAGGTGATGTTCTACGCCGGTGGCGACTACGAGGCCCGCAAGGGTTCCGGAGTTGGTCAGGGCTCGATCTCGTTGCATCCCAGCGGCTTCACCCACGGCCCGCAGCCTGGCGCACCCGAGGGAGCCATCGGAGTGGACTACTTCGACGAGTTGGCGGTCATGATCGACACGTTCCGTCCGCTGGACCTGTGCCTGCCCGCAATAGCCTGCGAGGACACCGGTTACGCCTGGACCTGGGCCGGGCGCACCCTCGAGTGAATTCCTCGCAGTCAGCGTGGCTCGGTGGCCGCACGCAGGATGTCGGCAATGGCGGTTACCTCATCCAGCTCTCGGGTAGCGACTGCCATCACGAAATCGTAGGCCGCATTGTTGGTCATCGTGAGCCGGCGACCGTTCATGCCGAGAAAGGCAATCATGGCTGCCAGACCAAGGCGCTTGTTGCCGTCGATCAACGCATGGTTACCGACCAGGGAGTGCAGTAGCGCCCCCGCCTTCTCCTCGAGGGTCGGGTACGGATCGACGCCGAAATAGCTGGCCTGGGGGCGGACAAGTGCCGACTCGAGTAAGCCAGCATCCCGAACTACGACGGTGCCGAAGACGCGCTCGGCGATCTTGAGCAGGTCATCGAGCCTGAGGTAGATCACCGGCCCAGTCGGTCGAGTGCCTCAGCGAAGCGCGGCAACTCCTCATCAAGGACCTCGTCGAGCAGCTCGTCTCGGCTGTGCCGGTCGATGTATTCGCGAACGCCGGCACGGGTGATCTCCTGCATGGAACGTCCCTCGACCGCAGCGCGCTTGCGCAACGCCCTGGTCTCCTCCTCGTCGAAGCGCACCGTCATGGCCATCTAAGGATGATACCGCTGTTGATACCAAGCACCGCTCAGCGAGTCGCCCGCGCGGATGATCATCGGCAAATCGGTAGGTTGTCCCGCAGGAAACCCCCGTTTCGCCGATGATCAACTCGGCCTGCACCGATCGACAGGAGGCGGCACGTGCGAGCGATCCAGGTGACCGAACATGGCGGCCCCGAGGTCCTGGCACTCATCGACGCCCCGACTCCGGAACCCGGCGACGGGCAGCTCGTCGTCGACATCGCGGCGGCCGGCCTCAACTACATCGACACCTACCAACGCTCCGGCAGCTACCCGATCGACCCGCCGTTCATCCTTGGCCAGGAAGGCGCCGGGACCGTACGAGCGATCGGCACGGGGGTCGAAGGCTTCTCGGTCGGCGACCGGGTGGCCTGGAAGAACTGCCTGGGCAGCTACGCCGAGACCGTTGCCATCTCGGCGGCCGAGGCCGTACCCGTACCGGATGGAGTTGAGGACGAGCTGGCCGCGGCCGCGATGCTGCAAGGCCTGACCGCCCACTACCTGTCCACCTCGACGTACCCGGTCCAGGACGGAGAGTGGGTCGTCGTCCATGCCGCAGCTGGGGGTGTCGGGCAGCTCCTGACCCAGATCGTGAAACTGCGCGGGGGTCACGTCCTGGCCACCACGTCGACCCCGGAGAAGGCCGCCTTGGCCACGGCGGCGGGTGCGGACAGGGTTGTCCAGTATGCCGAGATCCCCGATGCCGCAAAGGAAGTGACCGGTGGCATCGGCGTCGCTGCGGTGTACGACGGGGTCGGCAAGTCGACCTTCGACGCCAGCCTGGCCGCACTGCGCATCCGCGGCACGATGGCGCTGTTCGGCGCCGCGAGTGGGCCCGTACCACCAATCGACCCGCAGCGGCTCAACAGTGCCGGTGGCCTGTTCCTGACAAGGCCCTCACTCGTGCACTACACCCGCGACCGGGACGAACTCACCTGGCGGACAGCTGAGATCTTCGGCTGGATCGCTGACGGGTCGCTGCGGGTGCAGGTCGGACACCGCTACCCGTTGGCCGAGGCCGCGCAGGCGCACCGCGCTCTCGAGGGCCGTAGAACCACCGCCAAGGTGCTGCTGATCCCCTGACCGTTCCAGCGAAGGACCAGCGGTCGGTCAGCGCTGGGACATCGTGTAGCGCAGCTTCGACATCATGAATTCGGCCTGAGCGACGATGCCGCTCTCCTCGAACAGCGATCCGATCCGGTCGGTGAACTGCTCTGGCTCCCACCGCTGCCCGTCGTTCTCGATCACGGCGACCGAGGTGTAAGGCTGGTAGAGCTCGACGGTGTCGCCCTGCACGCCAAACACCTTGCCGCTGATGTCGCCGGCCGAATCCGAGCACAGCCAGGCCACGAAGGGGGCGACGTTCTCCGGTGCCCAGAAGTCGAACGTTCCGCTTTCGGTGGCCGGGATGTCGCCGTACGCGGACTCGGTCATCGCCGTACGGGCGGCTGGTGCGATCGCGTTCGACGTCACGCCGTACTTCGCCATCTCCTGAGCCACGATCGTGGAGAGCGCGGCGATCCCCGCCTTGGCGGCGCCGTAGTTGGCCTGACCGAAGTTGCCGAGGATGCCCGAGGTCGACGCCGTGTGCACCATCCGACCTGGCCGGTTCTGCTCCCGCCAGTAGCCGCAGGCGGCATGCGTGGCGGCGTAGTGACCACGCAGGTGTACGGCGATGACCGCGTCCCACTCCTGCGGCGACATCTTGACCAGGGTCCGATCTCGCAGGATCCCGGCGTTGTTGACGAGGGCATCGAGCTGACCAAAGCTGTCCACAGCAACTGCGACGAGCCGGTCGGCCACCTCGACCTGGCTGACGTCACCCTCGACCAGCACCGCCCGGCCACCACTCGATTCGATCTCGGCGACGACGGCGGCTCCAGTTGCCGGGTCGAACTCGTTCAGGACGACAGCGGCACCCTGCCGAGCGCACTCCAGCGCCTCACCACGGCCCAGCCCCCGGCCGGCTCCGGTAACGATGACGACGCGGTCTTCGAGGATGCCCATGGCCGCAGAATCTAGTCGAGGGTAAAACCGATCGGTCGCCGGCTTGCGCAGCGATAGTTTGTCGATATATCGTGTATCTATCGGCGACATACGTCGAGACACAGAATGGAGTACCATAGATGTCGACATACGCATCTTCCGGATGGCGGGACGCCAGCACAGCATGGAACAGCCTGGTCGCCGCCGCTGCCGAAGCAGTCCGCGACGCCACCGGGCAACAAGGACCTGAAGGCCGTGCGGGGAATGGACCCGGCGCCCGCGCACACCGCGGGCACCGCCGACATGACCGTGGACATCGTGGACATGACCACGGACACGAGCACGGCCACCGCCACGGTCGGCGCCATGATGGCGCCGCGGAAGGCAGTTTCGGTTTCGATCGCACCGAAGGCGGCCCGGGATTCCCGTTCGGACCCGCAGAGTTCTTCGGACCAGGCGGGCCAGGCGGGCCAGGCGGCCATCAGCACGAGCATGGCGGACATCCGGGTCATGGCGGCCCCGGCTTCGGTCCTCCCGGCCCATGGCGAGCACGCGGACGGGGCCGAGGCCGCGGTGCCCGGCGTCGGGGGGACGTACGCGCAGCCATCCTGGTCCTGCTCGACGAGCAGCCGCGGCACGGGTACGAGCTGATCAGTGAGATCAGTGAGCGCAGCGGCGGCGTGTGGCGGCCCAGTCCTGGCACGGTCTACCCGACCCTGTCCCAACTCGAAGACGAGGGCCTGATCACCCTCGATCGCCTTGATGGGCGAAAGACCGCGACGCTGACCGACCAAGGACGCGCTTACATCGAGGAGAACCGGGCCCAGCTCGGCGAACCGTGGACCGATGTGGCCGGCGACGTCCGCGCCGAGAACCGCACGTTGGCCAGCGTCATCGCCCAGGTCGGGATGGCCGCCAGCACGGTGGCCCTGCACGGGACACCCGAGCAGGCCACCCAAGCGGCCGAGATCCTCGAGCAGACCCGCCAGAAGCTTTACGGCCTGATGGCTCAGCCCAAGGTCCCCGAGCAGCCGGCCGCGCAGGAGAATTCCGGGGGACCGCCGGACCCGACGGCCTGATAGCCCCCCGGGACTGATGTCGTAGGTCTGCAGGCAACACTCCCAGCGAGTCCCCTGCAAACCTGCGACATCTGGGTGGGTACTGGCGAGAAGCTCGACTCCTACAGTGCTCCGGAAGCGTGCTTCAGTCGGTGCTGACTTCGTCGAGTACCTGCGCGGCGACCGGAAGGGCAGCGGATCGGTCTCGCGGCACCAGCCCGATCCGGGTGCGCCGGTCCAACAGGTCGTCCACCGTCAAAGCCAGCTCATGGCGTACGGCGTATCGGAGTTCGGCGATCGTCACCGGCAGGCCAGGCACGACTGGCTGCCTGCCATCGAGGCCTCCCTCGGCGGCCACCCGTTCCGCCTCGGTGCCGTACCGCGCCACCAGCCATGGCGCGGCATCCAAGGCGCCCAGCCGGTCCGGCGCAGCCGCTCCGATCAAGGGCAGCCCGCGCGTTCGACAACGGGCGTGCATACCGAGTTGCGCCACCACCAGATCGACCGCCTCCTCGGCCATCGCCCGGTAGGTGGTCAATTTGCCGCCAGTGATCGTGAGGACGCCGGCTGAGTCCCGGCTGATCAGGTGCCTCCGGGACAGATCCGCACTGCCAGCGCAGGCCAGCCCGGCTACCAGCGGGCGCAACCCGGCGAAGGATCCGTCCACATCGGCGGGAGTCAGCGGGCGGTCCAGCGCGGTGCTGATGGTCTCGAGCAGCAGGTCGATCTCGGTGCACGCCGGACGTGGGTCTTCCTGCGAGACTTGGCCCTCGACCGGCTCGTCAGTGATCCCTATGTAGCTGCGGCCATCAGTTTGGGGCAACGCGAAGACGTACCGGCTCATCGACCCCGCAAGCGGCACTGTCAGGGCTGCCCGAGGAGCCCCGAGCAGCTCACTGCTGACCACGAGATGGGACCCTCGGCTCGGGCGCAGCGACACTCCGCTGGCGAGTTCGCCGGCCCAGACACCAGTCGCGTTCACGACCGAACGAGCCGAGATGGACAGCGGCTGTCCCGGAGCGGCCATGCGGTCGACCAGCTCGGCACCGTCGGCACTCAGCGCCGTCGCCTCCACCCGGGTCAGGATGGAGGCGCCGTACACCACCGCCGTACGGGCCAACCCGAGGACGAGCCGGGCGTCGTCGACCAGCTGCCCGTCCCAGAAGACCAGGCCGCCGCGGGCCGCAGCGTGCAGCCCCGGGACGATCTGGCGCGCACGGTGTTCGTCGACGTACCGGGCGCGGGGAAGGCTGCCAACCCCTCCGGGTAGTCCGACCCGGAGAAGATCTCCCCCGCCGGTGCCGAGCCGTCCGAGTGCGACTGCGGATCGGCCGGCCGTCGATGGGATCAGGAACGGCAGCGGCGCAACGAGGTGCGGCGCCGTGCGGGTCATCAGGATGGCCCGCTCTCGCGCGCTGGCCCGCGCCAGGCTCAACTCCCCGTGAGCGAGGTAACGAAGCCCGCCATGTACGAGCTTGCTGCTCCAACGGCTGGTGCCCTGAGCCAGATCTCCGCGTTCGACCAGTGCGACCCGCAGCCCGCGGCTGGCCGCATCCAGTGCGATGCCTGCACCGGTGACTCCGCCCCCAACGACCAGGAGGTCCACTCCGGTGCGGGCCACGGACTCGAGGTCACCGGCTCGCCGCACCGCATCAAGGGACGGCCACGGGATCTGCACGGCTCCAGCATGTCGTCAGCGACCGGTCGTGCTGCAACTTAGGACGACGGCTTACTGAGTAAACTCCCCTCTCATGACCGCAGCTGAGGAGCGCATCGAACTCAGCCCGACCGGCTGGGGTCACACCGAGAGCGCGCACGACCTGCCCAACGCCGGGCGGAAGTGGCTCCGCCGCGAGATCGGCTGGACTCCGCGGGACACGCCGGCCGAGGCACTGGCCGCGATCACGACGACGGCCACCCGGCTCCAGGACGCCAGCAGTTCCGCACTGATCAAGATCGTGGGTGAGGACCAGGTCCGCACCGACGGCCCCAGTCGGCTCCGACGCGGATCCGGGCGCAGCTACCTCGATCTGATTCGACGGCGCAGCGGCGACGTCTCCGGCCTGCCCGACGCGGTCGTCCTACCCGGTTCCCATGACGAGGTCCTGGCGGTGCTGAGCCGCTGCGTCGAGGACGACATCGCGGTGGTGCCCTTCGGTGGCGGCACCAGCGTGGTCGGCGGCCTGGCCGGAGGCGGCGGCGAGCACCGCGCCGTCGTCGCTCTGGACGTCGCCCGGCTCAACTCCATCGACTCGATCGACGCCAAGTCCCTGCTGGTGACCGCCGGAGCGGGGCTGCGGGGGCCCGAGTTCGAAGCCCGAATGGCTCGCTACGGCCTGACCCTCGGCCACTTCCCGCAGAGCTATGAGTTCGCCACGCTCGGCGGGTACGCCGCGACCCGATCGGTCGGACAGGCCTCGACCGGGTACGGGCGGTTCGACGAACTGGTCTCCGGCGCGCGGCTGGCCACCCCGGTCGGGAGTTGGCAGGTCGGGCGGCCACCGGCCAGCGCCGCCGGCCCAGACCTGCTCGGCCTGGTGCTCGGCTCCGAGGGCATCCTCGGCGTGATCACCGACCTGACCCTGCGGGTCCGGCCGGCACCGGAGACCAAGCACTACGAGGGCTGGTCGTTCCGGTCGCTACCCCGCGCGCTCGAGGGTTTGAGGCAGCTGGCCCGCGCCGAACTGCTCCCCGATATCGCCCGGCTTTCCGACCCCGACGAGACCCGCGCCAACATCGTTCTAGCTGCAAGCTCCAAAGCGAATGCGTTGCAAAAGATTCTGCGTGCGCGTGGACATGGCGCCGGGTGCCTGCTCATCGTGGGCTGGGAGGGCGACCCCGACTCCGTCGGCGTACGACGGCGTGCGGCCAGTTCGCTGCTTCGCCGCTGCGAGGCCGTACGGATCGGCCGGTCGGTCGGGCAGAGCTGGCTGGCCAACCGGTACTCAGGTCCGTACCTGCGCGATGCTCTGCTCGACGTCGGACTGCTGGTCGAGACCCTGGAGACCGCAGCCTCCTGGTCGGATCTGGCCGAGGTCTACCAGACCACCCGAGAGGCGCTGATCGCCGCACTGTCCACAGCTGACAAGAAACCGCTGGTCATGTGCCATGTGTCGCATGTCTATCCGACCGGTGCCTCGCTGTATTTCACCGTGCTGGCCGACCGCGACGATGATCGACCGCTGCAGCAGTGGTTGCTGGCCAAGCGAGCCGCCACCGATGCGTTGCTGTCCGTGGGCGGAGTGCTGACCCACCATCACGCCGTCGGTATCGACCATGCCCCGTGGCTGTCCCGGGAGATCGGTGACCTGGGCGTCGCCGTACTGCACGCGGTCAAGGACCGACTCGACCCGACCGGGATCTGCAACCCCGGCGTGCTCTTCGGTCGCCCGTAGGCCATTCCGCGAGCTGGAGTGGCCTACCCTGCCGGGGTGACCGAACAGGCGTACGCCGACAGTGAGGTCGGCCGGCTCCGCACCGTTCTGCTGCATCGCCCGGGGCCCGAACTCAAGCGGCTGACCCCGCGCAACAACGACGCACTGCTCTTCGACGACATCCCGTGGGTGTCCCGGGCACAGGAGGAGCACGACGCCTTCGCCGCGTCCCTGCAAGCCCATGACGTCGAGGTGCTCTATGTCGACCGGCTGCTGACCGCCGTCATGGCCGTTCCGGAAGCGCGCGCCGATGTGATCGCGGGAGCGGTGAATGACCCGCGCCTGGGAGTGACCTTGCGCGATGTCGCCGCCGGATACCTTGCGGAGCTCGGTGCCGAGGACCTCTCCGCTGCCCTGATTGCTGGAGTGGCCCACGACGAGTTGCCGGGCGCACGAGGCCTTGCCCACCAACTCATGCCCACCGCGGAGTTCGTGATCCCGCCGCTACCCAATCTGTTGTTCACCAGGGACTCCTCCGTCTGGGTAGGCGGTCAGGTGGCGGTGACTTCGCTGGCCATGCCCGCCCGCGGCCGCGAGACCACGCTGACTCAGGCGATCTACACCCACCATCCCCGGTTCGTCGGCATACAACGTCTGTACGGACCGAGCCTGGAGCACATGGAAGGCGGCGACGTACTGCTTCTCGCGCGCGGGGTTGTCGCCGTCGGCGTCGGGGAACGTACTACACCTGCAGGCGCAGAACGGTTGGCCCGCAGAGTATTTCATCGCGGTCTCGCGCACACGGTGCTGGTTGTACCGATCCCCCAAGAGCGGGCGACGATGCACCTGGACACGATCTGCACGATGGTCGACATCGACGCGGTCCTGATGTACCCCAACGTGGCCGCCGACCTGATGGCGTGGACCCTCACCGAACCCGACGGGCTTCCGCCCGAAGCTGCCGATGAGGACGGCGAACTCACCATCACCGGCCCCGAACCCTTCCTCGTCGCGGCCTCCAAGGCGATGGAGATCGACCGGCTGCGGGTGATCGACACCGGTCTCGACCCGATCACCGCCGAGCGGGAGCAGTGGGACGACGGCAACAACACCCTGGCCGTGGCACCGCGGCTGGCCGTCGCCTACGAACGCAACGTGGTGACCAATGCGGCCCTCGAGGCCCAGGGGATCGAGGTCCTGCGCCTGGCCGGCAGTGAGCTGGGAAGCGGGCGTGGCGGGCCCCGGTGCATGTCGTGCCCCATCTTGCGCGACCCGGTCAGCACCGCCTAGCACCATCCACTCGCCCGCCCACTGCGCGGTTATTCGCACACCGCGACGGTGGGGCTAGGTGTTGCCGAGGGTGGCCGCAAAGATGTCCATGGCGGTCCAGACTTCCGCGTACGACGTCGTCAGCGGGGACAGGCCCAGCCGGATCAGGTCGGGGTTGCGGAAATCCGGTACGACGCCCGCGACTACCAACCGCCTGGTCACGTCTTCGGCTCCGGCGCACCGGATCGTCACGTGCCCGCCCCGCTGGGCGGCGGCACGGGGGCTGGCCACACCGGCCCCGAGCGGGACCAGTCTCTCGTCGGCCAGCGCAATCGCGTACTCGGTGAGGTCGACGGCCTTGTCCCGGATCCGTTCCAGTCCGGCCTCGGTGATCACGGCCAGCCCCTCCTGCACCGCGACGATCCCCAGCACCGACGGAGTCCCGCTCAGCATCCTCCGGATGTCGGGCGCCGGTTCGTAGCTCGCGGCCATGGCGAAAACGTCCGCTGCCCCGAACCAGCCCGTGATTGGCTGCGACACCGTCGAAAGGTGCTGCGCAGCAACGTAGATAAAGGCGGGAGCTCCAGGTCCGGCATTGAGATATTTGTACGTACAGCCCACCGCGAAGTCCACCTGCGCCTCGTCCAACGACATCGCGACAACGCCGGCGGAATGGCACAGATCCCAGACCACGACCCCACCGGACTGGTGCACAGCAGCCGTGATTCCGGTCAGGTCGGCAAGAA